>QNDJ01000069.1 GCA_003644825.1 Candidatus Zhuqueibacterota bacterium
GTATGAAAATTTAGATATGAAATATATAATAAACAAGGAATTTTTTAATTTACACGACAATTCAACATATTATTTTAAATATTGCCTAAGGGGGATAACTTTCAATTAAAACACCCTTTATATTACCCGTTTTATAAATCCCTGCTATACCCCTGCTTCTTACATTTTTCCAATAGTCTCAATAATTTTTTCACAACATCAGGATGTTTATCCCATAGATCGTTCTTTTCATAAGGGTCATTTTCCATATCATACAATTGACCCACTGAATTTAGTAAATCTTTATCTATTTTAAGGGGTCTTGAACCTGGACCTTTTGTTCCCTGAATTAATTTCCATTTTCCCTGCCTTATTGCAAATACACCGCCGCCAGAGTGGAATATTCTCGCTTGAGAGGTGGAATTCGGCACACTTTTACCCAGTAGAGCTGGAAGAATGTTAAAACTATCTTCAGCTTCATTTTTACGTAACCTTGCCCCTACAATTGCAGCAAAAGTAGCAAACATATCAGTTAAACTGATTAATTCATCACACATAGTTGCCAGTTTAATTTTCCCGGGCCATCTTGCAATAAAAGGAACTCTATGACCGCCTTCCCATATTTGTGCTTTGTAACCACGAAACTCACCGGCTGATTTATGACCATTTGCTCCTTTTCTGGGACCATTGTCACTTGTAAAAATAATCAATGTATTTTCAGCTAAGTTATATTTGTCGAGAGTATCTAAAATCTGCCCCACACACCAATCAACAAGTACAACAAGATCTCCCCGTGGTCCTTCCTGACTTTTCCCTTTAATAAAATCGGGAACCAACCACGGTATATGTGGTGAAGAAAGCGCAAGATATAAAAAGAAAGGATTATCGGGGTCTTTTTGTAAATGGTTTTCTATAAATTTGATTGATTTTTTTGTAAAAACTGGATCAACATCTTCTTCAGACCAATCATCTGCCATAAGACCACGAACAAATCCAGGTAATTTATCATATTTTTTCGGGCTCATTCTTACAGGAATACTCACAGTCCTATTATTTTCAATGAAACAGTAAGGTGGGTCAGAAGTTGAACAACCGGCTGTTCCGAAAAAATAGTCAAAACCAAGCTCGATAGGTCCTCCACCTATGGGCCTGGTAAAATCAATGTGTTCTTCATTTTCTTTAAATACAGGTTCTTTCCATTTGTTGCCATCATCCTTAAGTTTATACCCTGATTTTGTAGGCCAGTTTAATCCTAAGTGCCATTTTCCGATACAGGCAGTATTGTATCCTTTATTTTTAAGGAGGTCAGCAATTGTTGTTCGTTCAGGTTCAATCAATGAGGTTTCATCATACCCAAGAAGTACTCCTCTTTTTAGACGGGTTCGCCAGCAATAACGCCCCGTCAAAAGACCATAACGGGTAGGGGTGCACAATGCCGCTGGGGTATGAGCATCAGTAAAACGAACACCCTCCTCAGCTAACCTATCTATATTCGGTGTTGGAATCATAGAATCAGAATTATAACATCCTGCGTCTCCATAACCCATATCATCAGCCATAATAAAAACAATATTTGGTATGTTTGATTTATTTGAAGAACATTGAATATTATTTATACTGGATAATAATGAGAGGGAACCCACTGATAAAACAGTAGAGCTTACCGCTTTTAAAAATTTTCTTCTGGTTTGATTTTCCATCTTTTATCCCGAAAAAAATCCTTAAATTATATATTTGTTATTATTTAAAATAGACATTACAAAAATCAATTTTTGAACTACGGTCAGAATGTGTTCTTTAATTGTTGATAAATTTATTTTATAATTCTAAAAATTGCAAGAAAAAAATATTGGAAATCAGTACATCACAATAACTTAACGCTCAGGATAACATAAAACAGAAACAAAAGAAATAAATATTTTTCCTGTTGAATTAAAGGAAATTTTTATTTAAATTATTATATAAATAAAGAGAATAATAATATTTAATTGTAAAAAAAATTGATAAAATCTTTACTCATTGTTATAAGGTTTGTGGAAACCCTCCATTAAGGAGGGTTTTTTTTTATCTGAACTATAGGTTAAAAATTATGAAGGCAATATTACTTCTTGAAGATGGAAAGTTCTTTATGGGTGAATCTTTTGGTGCTTTTGGGGAAACTACTGGTGAAGTTGTATTTAATACTGCAATGACAGGTTATCAGGAAATACTTACTGACCCTTCTTACAATGGACAGATTGTAACTATGACTTATCCCCAGATTGGTAATTATGGTATTAACGACGAGGATATTGAATCAAGAAGCATTTTCGTTGAGGGATTTATCGTGAAAGAAGGCAGCCCGATTGTAAGCAACTGGAGAGCTAAAAAAAGTCTCGATGAATATTTAAAAGAAAAAGGAATTGTAGGTATTCAGAGAATTGATACAAGGGAATTGACACGGCATATAAGAAATTATGGCGCAAAAAAGGGAATAATTTCTACTGGTGATTTCTCCATAGACAGCCTGACCCATAAACTGAGTAATGCCCCCGATATTGTAGGTAAAGACCTTGTTAGAGAAGTTACAACTGATACCCCCTTATACTGGTTTCAGAATTCAATAAGAAGAGAATTTGAAGAAAGTCAGCTCGAATTAGGGTTCAATGTAAATAACCATTATAGAGTAGCTGTTTATGATTTAGGTGTAAAGTATAATATTTTAAGAGAACTGGAAAAACATGGGTGTTTTCTTAGATTATTTCCAGCATCTACACCTTACGATAAAATCCTTGAATGGAAACCTGATGGAATTTTTCTAAGCAATGGTCCAGGGGACCCCGAAGCTCTGGAGTATATTATAGCAAATGTAAAACAACTTTTAGGAAAATTGCCAATATTTGGTATTTGTCTTGGACATCAGATTATTGGTTTAGCCCTTGGTGGAAAAACCTTCAAACTTAAGTTCGGTCATCATGGGGCTAATCACCCCGTTAAGAATCTATTAACCGGAAAAATTGAGATTACATCACAAAATCATGGATTTGCAGTTGACCCGGATTCACTTGATAAAAACAACATTAAAATTACACATATAAACCTTAACGATTACACCGTTGAAGGGTTTGAACATAAACATTTACCTTTATTTTCTGTACAGTATCATCCAGAAGCATCACCAGGACCTCATGATAGTAAATACCTGTTTAATAAATTTATAGCCTTGATGAAAAATAGAGGATAATAATGCCAAGAAGAAGAGATTTAGAAAAGATTTTAATTATAGGTTCCGGTCCTATAATTATTGGACAGGCGTGTGAATTTGACTATTCCGGTACCCAGGCATGCAAAGCTCTGAAAGAAGAAGGATTTTACATTATACTCGTTAATAGTAATCCAGCAACAATAATGACTGACCCGGAATTTGCAGATAGAACTTACATAGAACCTCTTGTCTCTGAAACAATAGAAAAAGTAATTAAAAAGGAAAAACCGGATGCACTTCTTCCAACTCTTGGAGGGCAAACAAGTCTTAACCTTGCTGTAGAATTACACAACAAAGGTATTCTTGACAAATACAATATCGAATTGATAGGATCAAAAATAGAATCGATTAAAATGGCTGAAGATAGAGAATTATTTCTAAATGCAATGAAAGAAATAAATCTTGAAATGCCAGGCGGTGGGTTTGCTACAGATATCGAATCTGCAAAAAAAATAGCCCTTGAAATCGGTTTCCCACTGATTATACGTCCATCTTTTACTCTTGGAGGCACAGGTGGAAATGTCATAAACAATATGGATGAATTTTATGAAGGAGCAAGATGGGGACTTCAATCAAGCCCTATAAATGAAATTCTAATCGAAGAATCTCTCATCGGATGGAAAGAATTTGAACTGGAGGTTATGAGAGATAAAAAAGATAACTTTGTAATAGTATGTTCTATAGAAAATTTTGACCCTATGGGTATACATACAGGAGATAGCATAACAGTAGCACCTGCTCAAACACTGACCGACAAAGAATACCAGAAAATGAGAAATGCAGCAAAATCAATAATCAATAAAATAGGTGTGGAAACAGGCGGTGCAAATATCCAGTTTGCTGTTCATCCTGATACCGGGAGAATGGTGGTTATTGAAATGAATCCAAGGGTGTCCCGGAGCTCTGCTCTTGCTTCAAAAGCTACTGGATTTCCTATTGCTAAAATAGCCGCAAAACTCTCTGTTGGATATACACTGGATGAAATTCCTAATGATATAACTCAGAAAACACCTGCCTGTTTTGAGCCTTCTATTGACTATGTTGTTGTAAAAATTCCAAGATGGGATTTTGAAAAATTTCCTGATTCTGATAAAACTTTGAACACTCAGATGAAATCTGTTGGTGAAGCTATGGCAATAGGAAGAACTTTCAAAGAAGCATTCCAGAAGGCTATAAGGTCTCTTGAAATTAACCGTTTTGGATTTGGAGCTGACGGAAATGAAGTCATTGACGATTTTTTCATAAGTGAGGAAAATCTTATTTCAGTACTCAGTAAAATAAGATACAAATTTCCAGAAAATATTTTTCTTCTTCATTATGCATTAAAATCAGGAATAGATGTAGAACAACTATACAAAATTACAAAAATTGATAGATGGTTTCTTGAAAATCTCAGAAAACTCCTTGTTATAGAAAATGAAATACTTTATGATGCAGAAATGAGAAAAACATTTGTGTCAGAAAATATAAGAAAAGCAAAGGAAAATGGTTTCAGCGATAAACAGCTTGCATTTTTATGGGATACAGATGAAGAATCTATAAGAGATAAAAGAAAGAGTTTAGGTATTTATCCTGTATTTAAAACAGTGGACACCTGTGCGGCTGAATTCGAGGCTAAAACCCCTTATTACTATTCAACTTATGATGGAGAAAATGAGGCTGTAAGGTCAAATAGGAAAAAAGTAATTATTCTTGGAAGTGGTCCCAATAGAATCGGTCAGGGAATTGAATTTGACTACTGTTGTGTTCATGGTATTTTAGCGTTAAAAGAACTCGGATATGAAGCAATAATGATAAATAGTAATCCTGAAACTGTAAGCACAGATTATGATATTGCAGATAAATTATATTTTGAACCTCTAACCCTTGAAGATGTACTGAATGTAGTGGAGTTTGAAAACCCCGATGGTGTAATAGTTCAGTTCGGTGGTCAAACACCATTAAAACTGGCCATTCCACTCGAAAAACATGGAGTAAACATTCTTGGAACATCTTCTGATAGCATTGACCTGGCTGAAGATAGAATGAGATTCAGCACCCTGCTTAAATCTCTTGGTCTGAGGTTTCCTGAATATGGAATAGCTTATTCACCTGAAAAAGCAGAGTTAATCGCTGAAAGGATAGGGTTTCCTGTTCTTGTCAGACCCTCTTATGTTCTTGGTGGCAGAGCTATGGAAATTATCTATGATAGAGAATCTTTAAGAAGTTATATTAAATCTGCTATAGAAGTTTCACCAGATTACCCCATTTTGATTGACAAATTTCTTAATGATGCCTATGAGTTTGATGTAGACGCTATTTCAGATGGGGAATATACAGTTATCGGAGCTATTATGCAGCATATAGAAAAAGCCGGAATTCATTCAGGTGATAGCACAGCGGTAATTCCACCCTTCAGCATAAATAAAAAGATTATAGATGAATTAAAAACCTATACTTACACCATCGCAAAAGCATTAAAAATTAAAGGGTTATTAAATATTCAATATGCGGTAAAAGATAATAAAGTTTACGTTCTCGAAGCAAATCCAAGAGCTTCAAGAACTATTCCTTTTGTAAGCAAAACAATAGGATATCCTCTGGCAAAAATTGCTACTAAAATAATGATGGGAAAAAAACTGAAAGATTGTGATTTCACAGAAGAAGTAGAGATTCAGCATGTTTCGATTAAAGAACCTGTTTTTCCATTTAATAAATTTTCAAATCCAGATATATTCCTGAGACCGGAAATGAGGTCTACTGGAGAGGTTATGGGTATTTCTGATAATTTTGGAACAGCAATTATTAAGGCAAATATTGCAACAGGTATAAATATTCCTTTAAAAGGTAATGTTCTCATAAGTGTAAATGACAACGATAAGTTACAGGCTCTTAATGTAGCAAGAAGTTTTAAAATGCTCGGGTTTAAAATTATTGCTACAAAAGGAACAAAAGAATTTTTTGACAAAAATGGAATCAAAGCTGAAATGGTTTTCAAAGTAAAAGAAAATAGACCTAATATCGTTGACCTGATAAAAGATGGCAAAATAAATTTAATTATTAATACTCCCCTCGGTAAAGCATCCATCTACGATGAATATGCAATTGGCAGAAGCGCGATAAAATACAACATACCTTGTATAACCACAATAGCTGGAGCCGAAGCAATAGTAAAAGGAATTAAAACAATAGTTTCAAAAAAAGATTACTCTGTTAAATGCCTTCAGGAATATTTTAAACCTGAAATCAAATTTTTCAAATCTTCAATTGAAAATTAGTTTGACCGTTATTATATTACAGATTGAAATGAAATCAAAAATAAAAATTTTACCCGAAACCGTAATAAACAGGATAGCTGCAGGAGAAGTTATAGAAAGGCCCGCTTCTGTTGTAAAAGAATTAATGGAAAATTCCATAGATGCAGGAAGTAGAAATATTGAAGTCAGGTTCAAAAATGGCGGAAAAGAACTCATATATGTGATAGATGATGGAACAGGAATGTCCGAAGAAGATGCTATTCTCTGTTTTGAAAGACATTCAACAAGCAAGGTATTCAAATTCGAAGACCTTGAGAAAATAAATACATTTGGTTTCAGAGGAGAAGCTCTTTCAAGTATTGCATCAGTAAGTATTGTTGAACTAAAAACAAAAATAAAAGAAGAAAAAGAAGGAACATACATAAGAATATCCGGTGGAAAACAGGAAGAAATAAAAAAAATACCCTGGAATATAGGAACCTCTGTTTCAGTAAAAAACATTTTTTTCAATGTCCCGGGTAGAAGAAAATTCCTTAAAAGTAATTTATCTGAATCAAGACATATTTACTCCATTTTTAAAAAAATATCCCTTGCGAACACTTACATCACCTTCCTCCTATTTAACGATGATAAAATTGTATGGAAACTCAGAGAAGACTCCTTAGAGAATAGACTTGTTGAACTATACAATGAAGAAATTTTAACAAATAGCCTTAAAATTGATAATGAATTTAATGATTTAAAATTGTATGGATATA
>QNDJ01000070.1 GCA_003644825.1 Candidatus Zhuqueibacterota bacterium
CAGGATACCTGTAAACGACCACCTTTAGAAAGCATCAAAATAAGCTACGATTATTTGAATAAAGTTAAATTCTTATAAATATTTTTTAGGTTCAACAATAATTCTAAAGGAGTAATAATGAAAAAAGTAAAAAACCAGAAAAAATCAATGTCAGATAAAACCTCAAGGCGTTCCTTTTTGAAAAAAATCACCCTGAGCACTGCTATCGCTACAGGGGTTCCATCAATTCTGGTTGCTTCCAGTAAAAATGGAATACTGAGAGAAACCAGGTTGATGAAATCTTACAAAAAGGTTTCATCAAATGACAGAATTCAGGTTGCCCTGATTGGTGCAGGATGGAGAGGAATGGAAGATTTAAAAACCGCTCTTAAAGTTGAAGGAGTTAAAATGGTTGCCGCCTGTGATTTATACGACGGAAGGTTAACAAGGTCAAGAGAACTATTTGGAAAAGATATAACCATCACTCGAGATTATAATGAAATCATTGAGAGAGATGATGTGGATGCTGTTATTATCGGGACACCTGACCATTACCACTCGATTATTGCTGTAGATGCACTCAAAAAAGGTAAAGCAGTTTATCTTGAAAAGCCAATGGTTCAAAAAATCGAGCAGGGACACGACATAATTAAAGCTGAAAAAAGCACAGGTAAAACACTTCAGGTTGGCAGTCAGAGAGTAAGTTCTATAATTTATGAAAAAGCAAAGGAATTATATGAAGCCGGTGAAATTGGTGAGCTCAATTTTGTTGAAGGTTACTGGGACAGATTATCTGCTCTTGGTGCCTGGCAGTATTCTATTCCGCCAGATGCCTCTGAAAAAACGATTGATTGGGAAAGATTTATAGCTCCAACGGTTAAACGACCGTTTGACCCTATAAGGTTCTTCAGATGGAGAAACTACCAGGATTATGGAACTGGCGTAGCAGGTGACCTTTTTGTCCATTTATTTTCTGGTTTGCACGTTATAACAGGTTCTCTTGGGCCTGTAAGAATTGTATCAACAGGTGGCTTGAGATACTGGAAAGATGGGCGAGATGTTCCTGATGTGTTTATAGGAATATACGATTATCCGAAAACATCAAAACACCCTGCATTTAATCTTGTATTAAGGGTCAATTTCGCCGATGGTTCAGGTGGGGGTTCAAAAATCCGCCTTGTGGGATGTGAAGGAGAAATTAAGGTAAGCTGGGATGGTGTAACTCTAAAAAAGAGTAAAATGCCAAAGGCACCCGGCTATATGATTGATACTTTTGCTGAAGCAACTCAAAAGAAATTTTTAGAAGAATATAATAAAATGTATCCACCGGAACGACCAGAAATGCAGGCCCCAAAAGAGATATTCTACAGAACACCAAAAGGCTACAATGATACTTATGACCACTTTGTGAATTTCTTTAATTCTGTTAGAACAGGAAAACCAGTACTTGAGAACTCTATATTTGGTCTAAGAGCAGCAGGACCCGCGCTTGCAAGCAACCTTAGCTATTTCCAGAAAAAAATTATAAACTGGGACCCAGAAAAAATGAAAGTTGTATAAAATATATAGTTTATAATTTGAGGCTTCCAGAGTATTGAGTAGAAATTGAATAATAGTGCTAATAACTTAAGTATTTTTCATTAAATAACAATAGGGGTTATTATGAAAAGTTTAATTATGATAGTAATGTGTCTTTTTATGTGCATTGCAATTGTTGCCTGTTCAAAAAATAAAGGACAGAAAGAATTGCTGAACAAATTGACAGAAGAAGAAAAAACCGAAGGCTGGGTTCTTCTTTTTGATGGAAAGACAACTAAAGGATGGAGAGGATACAATAAAGAAACATTTCCACAAGTTGGTTGGGAAATAGTGGACGGAACACTACATTGCATTGCATCAGGTCGAGGAGAGGCTGGACATGGTGGTGACATTATAACAGAAAAGACTTATAAGAACTTCATTCTGAAATTAGAATGGAAAATAGCACCAGGAGGTAATAGCGGCATATTTTACAGAGCAGTAGAAAAACCAGGACGACCTATATGGCAGATGGCACCTGAAATGCAGGTCCTGGATAATGAAAGACATCCTGATGCAAAATTAGGAAAAAATGGTAACAGACAGGCTGGTGCTCTTTATGACCTGATACCTGCCAACCCTCAAACAACAAAACCCGCAGGCGAATGGAATAAAGTAAAAATTTATGTAAATGAAGACCATGTTGAACACTGGCTGAACGGAAAAAAAGTTCTTGAATATAACCTATGGACACCTCAATGGAAAGAAATGGTTAAAAACAGCAAATTTGCAAAATATCCTGATTTTGGTGAATACAAAGAAGGACATATAGGTTTGCAGGACCACGGTGATGATGTGTGGTACAGAAATATCAAGATAAAAGAGCTGTGAAAATCGACAAAAAACAGAAAGATTAATAGATAAAAAATATATTAATGAATTTTATAAGTATTGTTTATTATAAATAAAAAAACTTTATTTATTGGAAGACGAAAACTCCACTACAAGAAGGTATGATATAATCAAACAAAATTAAATATTAAGCACTGGTATATACTCCGTTTAATAAATTAAAACTCATAATAAACTTTAATCTATTTAAAAACAGTTACCTTTAAAAATCACTACGGGTACTTATACAGATATAAATGAAATAATTTAATCCTGATGTGTGCACACAAATTCTATAAATTGAAACCTTAACCTTATATTTCAAGCTTTTACAGTTAAAGCAATATTTTTAATCTAACTGTAATTATATTGTTAATAATTTAACCACATAGTTTGCAAAAAATGCTCCGGGTTAGTTGAAACCAAAAAGTTCCTTAAAAATATTTCTTACATAATACAAGATGTAACCGGAATTGCTCACAAACAGGACATCAAGCATCTTGCTTGTCACCAAAAACAGTAGGTCAAGCATCTTGCTTGACACCAAAAACAGTAGGTCAAGCATCTTGCTTGACACCAAAAACAGTAAGTCAAGCATCCTGCTTGACAAGAAAACAAAAAAATAGAACTTTTTTCACAGCTTAAGAATACCTGCTCCAGCAAATTCTGTTAATTAATTAATATGGTTATTTCTTAAAAGCCCTGTTAGGAGCGAAATGCTTGTAGAAAAAATAGGAAATAACAGTAGAACTCCGATAGAAGCGGTATAAAAATATCAATTTAATTATGGACCAGGGTAGCTCAAGCTTCCAGCTTGAGATTTAGTTCTTTTAAAAACAGTCATTTTAATTACTTCTAAAAATTATTACCATCACCAATTTGTCTATAAATATAATAACTATTTATAAACTGGCAAGGATATCCCATTCTACAAATGTAATAAAACTGAGAATTGTATACTGTTCATCCCTGCCTGTACTATTACATATAACACCTATGGAGTTCGATATATTTTTTATCTCTTATTCTACAATTATGTCACTTCTATCGTAGCTTTTAAATAAGGCATAATGTATAATTGCGAGTATAAGGGCAAAAGCGAATAAAAAATTTTTAACATAACTATAATCATACATTAATAAGAATCCCTTACCATTTACAGAGATTATAAAAACCCTAAAAATATATCTTTTCATATATTACAAAACATAACCAGAATTAATAAAAAACAGTAGGTCAAGCATCTTGCTTGACATCATAAACAGTAGGTTAAGCATCTTGCTTGACACCAAAAACAGTAGGTCAAGCATCCTGCTTGGTAAAAAAAACCAATAAAATTGGAGTTTTTTTGTAAAATATTCCTTGACAATATTATATTTTAGGCTATTTTTAATAAAAAGAAAAAAAAATTTAATTACGGAGGATTAAAAGTATGAACGTACTTATCCTTAACGGGGGAAGTTCAAGCCTCAAATATTACCTTTTTGATATGAACACGGACACAACTGTGCTTGAAGGAATGATAAGTAATATAGCGTTGGATGAATGCAATCATAGATATACTGACAGAAAAGGTAAAACAGTTATGGAAGAAGTTAATATAACTGATTATGAGCAGGCTTTAAAGCTTGCTTTTGATACAATTCATAAGAAATGCAATATATCCAGTGAGGGACTAAAAATTGTTGGACATAGAGTTGTTCATGGTGGGAACAGGTTTCAAAGTCCAATAATAATTGACAAAAATGTCGAAGAAATTATTGAAAGGTACTCTCATCTCGCTCCTTTACATAATCCAATCAACCTAAAAATAATCAGATTAGCAAGAAAGTTTTTACCGAATGCTACACATGTTGCTGTATTTGACACAGCTTTTCACAATACAATTCCTGATTATGCATCTGTTTATGGTATTCCTTATGAGTACTATAAGAACGACCAGATTCGCAGATACGGTTTTCACGGCAACTCCCATGAATATGTTGCAATCAGGGCATCTCAATTTCTGGAGCGACCTTTAAGGAGGCTAAAAATTATCACTTGCCACCTTGGAAATGGAGCGAGTGTTTGTGCAATAGATAGAGGAAGATCAATCGATACAAGTATGGGACTAACACCACTGGAAGGACTTGTAATGGGAACAAGATGCGGAGACATTGACCCGGCTCTGGTTACATACCTTGCCAGAGAAAAAAATCTCTCTCTTGATGAAATTGATAATATGTTAAACAAAAAATCTGGACTATTAGGCCTATCTGGAATAAGCAGCAATATGCAACTTATAGAAAAAGCAGCTGAAGAAGGAGACCATCAGGCGCTTTTAGCTATAAAACTTTTTTGTTACAGGGTAAAAAAATACATTGGAGCATATATGCTTGCTCTGGGCTGGGTAAATGCAATTGTATTTACCGGTGGAATCGGAGAAAATAGTAGAGGTATTAGGCTAAGGATTCTCCAGAATACTGAAAAGTTCGGAATCGGTATCAGCGAGCAAAAAAATCGCCTTTGCAGGGTAGATAGGGCTCATCCTGTATTTGACATTAGTCATCGTTCATCTCACGCTCATGTTCTTGTAATTGCAACAAATGAAGAGCTTATGATGGCAAGAAAGTGTCTTGAAGCAATTGATTATGATATTAGACCTCATATAGCTACAGCTGAAGCTGTTCGACAGATTCCAATAGGAATATCTGCCCATCATGTTCATCTCTGCAGGTCAGATATAGATGCCCTTTTCGGTGAAGGTTATCAATTAACACCTGAAAAGCCTCTGTCACAACCCGGTCAGTATGCCTGCAAAGAAAAAGTTGACCTTAAAGGACCAAGAGGAACTGTGAAGAATGTTCGTATTCTTGGACCTGAACGCAACCAGACACAGGTCGAAATTTCCAGAACAGAAGAATTTATTCTCGGTATTGATGCCCCTATAAGGGAATCCGGAGACCTTGATGGAACACCATCAATAACAATTATTGGTCCCAAGGGGCCTGTAGAAATTGCCCAGGGTGTAATATGTGCAAAAAGACACATCCATATGACACCTGAAGATGCTGAATTGTTTGATGTATCAAATGGTGATATTGTTATGGTTAAGGTTTCCAGCAAAGGAAGAGAACTTATTTTTGGTGATGTTGTTGTTCGAGTAAATGAAAACTACTCTCTTGAGATGCATATTGATACTGATGAAGCTAATGCTGCAGAACTATCGGCAAATGCTACTGGAATACTTATATCTATACAGCATAAAAAAGAGGTTCAACCCTGGTTAGCTTATGCTCCATAAACATTTAATTCTAAAAAACTAACATAAGGAACAATATATTATGCAGAAAGTTTTCAGCTCGAGAAGGGATTTTTTGAGAACTGCAGGTCTGGGAATAGCATATACAATGGTACCTCAATTTTTAACCTGCTCTAAATCTATCAGAAAGGAAAAGTTACCAAATATAATAATAATTTTTTGCGATGACCTTGGATATGGAGACCTCGGGATTTATGGACACCCGACAATCAAAACACCAAATTTAGATAGGATGGCACTGGAAGGACAAAAATGGACAAACTTTTATGTGGCTGCAAGTGTTTGTACACCTAGCCGTGCAGGTATCTTAACAGGACGGCTTCCAATCAGGAGTGGAATGTGCAGTTCTAAACGCCGTGTTCTATTTCCGGATTCTGCCGGAGGTTTGCCAGAAAGTGAAATTACCTTAGCTGAAGTTTTGAAAACTAAAGGATATAAAACAGCATGTATTGGCAAGTGGCATCTGGGGCACCTACCCCGTTATTTACCCACAAAGAACGGATTTGACTATTATTTTGGTATACCTTACAGTAATGATATGGATGATGTAAGTAAACTTCCCTGGAAACAAAAATTCTGGAACCCTAAGACAGAATACTGGAACGTTCCGCTAATGCAGAACGAAAAAGTAATTGAACGACCAGCAGAACAGACATCACTTACAAAAAGATACACAGATGAAACAATTAAGTTCATAAAAAATAATAAAAATAATCCATTTTTTATATATTTAGCTCATACAATGCCTCATGTTCCGCTTTTTGCTTCAAAAAATTTTCAAAATAGAAGCCTCAGAGGTTTATATGGCGATGTAGTAGAAGAGATAGACTGGAACGTAGGAAGAATTCTTAGAACCCTTAACGATTTAAAATTAAGCAGTAATACACTTGTAATTTTTACATCTGATAATGGTCCGTGGTGGCTGACATATAAAGAACTCGGTGGTTCAGCAGGGTTATTACGTGGTGGTAAGGGTTCTACCTGGGAAGGTGGTATGAGAGAGCCTGCTATTTTCTGGTGGCCCGGGCATATCAAAAAGGGAACAATTACAGATATTGGCTCTACAATGGATATATTTACAACAATATGTAAACTCACTGGAGCGAAAATTCCAGATGACCGTATAATCGATGGAGTAGACCTGCGTCCAGTTTTATTTGGAACAGGTCCGAGTCCACGTAAAACAATATTTTATTACAGGGGAACAAAACTTTATGCTGTTCGTAAAGGCTCTTACAAAGCCCATTTTTTTACCGAGCCAGGATATGGAAAAAACAGAAAAGTTAAAAAACACAACCCACCTTTACTGTTCAATCTGGAGCAGGACCCATCTGAAAGGTTTGATATTTCAAAAGAACACCCTGA
Organism: Candidatus Zhuqueibacterota bacterium; assembly: GCA_003644825.1. Lineage (GTDB taxonomy): Bacteria > SM23-31 > SM23-31 > B21-G16 > B21-G16 > B21-G16. The sequence continues at coordinate 7,055 of QNDJ01000070.1, forward strand.
AATAATCGCAGATATTCTTGAAACAGTTAAAAAGCATAAAGCTAAACTTGTAATAGGAGAAAATCAACTGGAGAAAATTATAAAAAAATAATCAACATAAAATTTAAATAAAATTTGAGAGTTATGAAATTATTAC
>QNDJ01000071.1 GCA_003644825.1 Candidatus Zhuqueibacterota bacterium
CATCAGGATAGATTGATTGACATATATACTTAATTTTTAACTGAAAAAACATCTATTTTTAACCCTTCTTTTTAACATTATCTGGAGGTAAAATGAGATATTTTAAATTATTATTGATAGTGCTATTCTTCTTTACTATACAACTTTTTGCTCAGGAAAAACATTCAATTACATTTGATGATTTTATAAAAATTAAAAGAATTAATAGCCTAAAAATTTCTCCTGATGGAAAATGGATAGCTTTTGTAATTACCGAAATGAACAAAGAAAAAAACAACAGCAACACCGATATATGGATTACATCGACAGATGGTGGTGAACTAAAAAGAATTACCACCAGTGAAAATGCTGATTTCAACCCTGAATGGTCTCCTGATTCAAATGAGCTTGCCTTTATATCAACAAGAAGTGGTTCTCCACAAATCTGGAAAATAAATATAAATGGCGGAGAAGCTAAACAAATAACAAATATCCATACAGGAGTATCCGGTATAGTATGGTCTCCTGATGGAAAATATTTTCTATTCTCGTCAAGTGTTTACCCTGATTGCAAAAACGATAAAGAAAAATTGAAAAGTAAGGTCAAAGCAAAAATATTCAATGAACTCCTGTACAGACACTGGAATTCCTGGAGAGATGGTAAATACAATCATCTTTTTATTATTTCTTCCAGTGGAAAAGATTATAAAGATTTAACCCCTGGAAAACATGATGTTCCACCAATTTCGCTTGGAGGAAGTATCGACTATTCTTTCTCACCCGATGGAAAAGAGATATGCTTCACGATGAATGAAGAAAAAATAGTTGCAACAAGCACCAATAACGACCTGTTTATCATAACCGTTGATAATAAAAAAACCATAAAAATAACAAATAATCCTGCAAATGATAATTCTCCAAAATATTCACCTGATGGAAAATATATAGCATACAGGGCTCAGATGGTGCCCGGTTTTGAATCCGATAGATACCGCCTTATGCTATATAATAGAAAAAACAGAAAAATTAAAAACCTAACCGAAAACTTTGATAGATGGGTAGGCGATTTTACCTGGGCACCTGATAGCAAAAAAATCTATTTCACTGCTGATGATATGGGATTTTCACCGGTATATTCGGTCTCAATCGAAGGAAATGATGTTAAAAAAATAATAGATAAAACTTATAATACAAATTTAAATATAACACCAGACGGACAGTTCCTCATCTTTGCAAGACAGAGCCTGAATCATCCTGTTGATATTTACAAATCAAATATAAATGGTTCAAATGTTATAAAATTAACTGATATTAATAAAAACCTTCTTGATGAAATTGAAATGAACAAGGGGGAAGAATTCTGGTATAGTGGTGCCGGAGGAACAAAGATTCACGGATTCCTGCTAAAACCACCTTTTTTTGATTTATCAAAAAAATACCCGATGGTATTTTTAATTCACGGTGGACCTCAGGGAAGCTGGAGCGACCAGTTCCATTATAGATGGAATGCTCAGATGTTTGCCTCTCCTGGATTTGTTGTTGTAATGACCAATCCGAGAGGAAGCACTGGATATGGACAGAAGTTCATCAATGAAATAAGTGGTGATTGGGGTGGAAAATGTTATATTGACCTTATGAATGGAGTTGACTATGTCCTGGAAAACTTCCCTTTCATTGACAGAGAAAAAATAGCTGCTGCCGGGGCTTCATTCGGCGGATATATGATAAACTGGATTGAAGGGCACACAAACAGATTCAAATGTCTTATATCTCACGATGGTATTTTTAATCTGACAAGCTTTTATTTTGCAACAGAAGAATTATGGTTTCCTGAATGGGAATTCAAAGGAACACCCTGGACAAACAAACAAATCTATGAAAAATTTTCACCTCATAATTATGTTCAGAATTTTAAAACTCCAATGCTTATAATACACGGAGAACAGGATTTTAGAGTAACTGTTGGCGAGGGAATTCAGCTTTTTACAGCACTTCAACGTATGGGGGTTCCTTCAAAATTAATATACTTTCCGGATGAAGGGCACTTTGTAACCAAACCCCTTAATGCAGAATTGTGGTACAAAAATATTCACCTGTGGCTTAAAAAATATCTAAAATAGAAAAACTTTTTATTTTCCTGCCTGAAATAAACCTAAGAAATTCCCTTCCGGATCAGAAAAAATTGCAAACCACCCGGTTTCAGGAATTTCCGTTCTCGGAGTAATGATTTTACCACCGGCTTTCTCAATCTTTTTTAACATCCTGCCAATATCTTCAACCATTATATAAATTAAAATACCACCTGAAGTTATCTTATCCACTTTAGGAAATCCACCCCCAGGAGATTCACCGGTATCAAATACAGCATAATCATTCTCAGGAATATATTCTATTTTCCACCCAAAAACTTCTCCGTAAAACCCAGTAGAAACATTAAAATCTACTGTTGGTATTTCTATATGACATATATTATTTGGCATATCAAATTATATATTTGCCTGTAAAATACAGGTTTTCACATCATTGGAATTTTAACACCTTTCTCTTTTGCAACTTCAATTGCCCTTTCATAACCAGCATCGACATGCCTCATAATTCCTGTTCCGGGGTCATTTGTAAGAACTCTCTTCAATCGAGCCTCTGCCTGAGGTGTTCCATCTGCAACAATCACCATCCCTGCATGTAACGAGTTACCTATTCCAACTCCACCACCATTATGAAATGATACCCAGCTTGCTCCTGATACAGCATTTAATAATGCATTAAGAAGAGGCCAGTCAGCAATAGCATCACTACCGTCCTTCATACCTTCTGTCTCTCTATTTGGAGATGCTACTGAACCACTATCAAGATGGTCTCTACCAATAACAATAGGAGCCTTAACCTTTCCATCTCTAACAAGGTTATTAAAAATTATGCCCATTTTATCTCTTTCACCATAACCAAGCCAGCATATTCTTGCGGGTAAGCCCTGAAATTTAACCTTTTTCTGAGCCATTCTAATCCAGCGTTCCAGAGGTTTATTTTCAGGAAAAGTTTGTAAAAGAGCTTCATCCGTTGTAAAGATATCTTCCGGGTCTCCAGATAGAGCAACCCATCTAAAAGGTCCCTTTCCCTCACAGAATAAAGGTCTGATATATGCTGGAACAAATCCAGGAAAATTAAAGGCATTTTCGACCCCTGCTTTTTTCGCCTGTCCCCTTATATTATTTCCGTAATCAAAAGTTACAGCACCCATTTTCTGTAAATCCAGCATCGCTTTAACATGGATAGCAATTGAAGACATTGCTCTTTTTATATACTCATCCGGGTCTGATTTTCTTAACTCTTCTGCCTGCTCAATACTTAAACCAGCAGGAATATATCCATTTAAAGCATCATGAGCAGAAGTCTGATCAGTAAGAAGATCTGGCACAACTTTTCTTTTCACAATTTCCGGAAGTACCTCTGCACAGTTACCCAATAACCCGATAGAGATAGCTTCTTTTCTTTCTTTAGCTTCAAGAGCTATTTTTAAAGCTTCATCCAGATTTTCAGTCATTCTGTCAAGATAATTAGTTTCGAGTCTTCTTTTTATTCTTTTAGGGTCAACTTCCACACCAATAAAAACACCCTCGTTCATAGTAGCAGCCAGAGGTTGTGCACCACCCATTCCACCGAGACCACCACTCAGAACAAGCTTACCCTTTAAACTACCACCAAAATGCCTGTTAGCAGCAGCAGCAAATGTCTCATAGGTCCCCTGTAATATGCCCTGGGTTCCTATATATATCCAGCTTCCTGCTGTCATCTGACCATACATTGTTAATCCGAGCTTTTCATATTCAAGGAAATGTTCAAAACTACTCCATGCAGGAACTAAATTAGAATTTGCAATCAAAACACGAGGCGAATCTTCAGTGGTTTTAAATATACCAACCGGTTTCCCCGACTGAACCAGAAGAGTTTCATCATTTTCAAGTTCTTTAAGGCTGTTTATAATTGCATTATAACAATCCCAGTTTCGAGCAGCTTTTCCTGTTCCTCCGTATATAATCAATTCTTCAGGTTTTTCAGCAACATCCGGGTCAAGGTTATTCATTAGCATACGCATAGCTGCTTCCTGAAGCCATCCTTTACATGATATTTTATTCCCTCTTGGAGCTCTTACTTCTACCATTTTTTACACCTCACAAAACTTTTCTTATGTTAATTCATTTCAACTGAAATTTGAAGGTAATTACCCCCTCCTGTTTTACCTGGGGTGCAATAGATTCTAATTTGTTAAATCTCCACTTCTTAAGAGCTTCCATACACAAATTTTCTAAGGTGCTTTCTCCCTTTTCAAGAGGAATCATATCCCCTACAGTACCATCCGGTAGAACAAAAAACTTTATTTTAATAGTTACTTCTTTATTAATTCCTTCTGGATATTTAGGTATATCTCCGCTTATTTTAACTCTGGTTCCTGCCATCCAATCAATCGAAAAACTCTCTGCTGATTTTAACGGCATTTCAGGTTCTGGAGTAATACTTTCTTTTAATATCCTGTTACTTATTCTTAACCCTTCTAAATCTTTTTCTTTTTTTTCTGGTTTTATTAAATCCTTTATTTTTCTTACCGGTTCTTTTTTCAATTCATCAACAGGTGGCAGTTTATCTAATAAACTACTTTTTTCTTCTATGATTCCGATTTTTTTGTTTACTTTATATGGTATTTCTGGTTTTTCAAGGTCATTGAAGCTTCTTTTTGGTAACTCTACAAGTTCTTTTTTTGCCGGTAAAGTTTTTTGAATAACTTGAGGTTTAGATTCTACTTTTTTTATTTCACTAACATCAGCAAGTTCCACTACACTATACTCAGGAATTTCCGTCTTTACTTCAACAGTTACAAGAAGAAAAAGCACCAATACAAGAATATGTATTATGAAAGAACCTATAATACTTATTCTTTCCTCGATATGTTTTTCTTTTTCTTCCAACATTTTACATTCTCTCTGTTGCAATGAGAAACCTTACAGCTCCAGCTTTTTTTGCTAAATCCATAACTTCAACAACCCTCTGAAACATAATATCTTTATCTGCCTTAATAACTATAACCTGTTGTTCTTTCCTTTTCAATTCCTGCTGCAATAAAGCTGGAAGGGTTCCCAGTGTTACAAGTTCATCATTTAAATATAAAGAACCATCTTTTAAAACTGAAACAGTAATACTCCTCTCAGTATGCATCTCTGATGTTTCCGATTGAGGAAGTTTCACCTTTATGCCCGGTTGGACAATAAAAGAAGAAGAAAGAAGAAAAAATATCAGTAAAAGTAGAACAATATCTGTCAAAGATGAAAAATTAAAAGTGCTGAGTAATTTGTTCTCTGTCTTTAAATTCATCCTCTTTTTCCTCGTATAAAAGGTCTATTAATTCATTGGAAACATGTTCAATTTCATGAACAAACCTCTGAACCTTTGTAAATAGATAGTTATAAAAAATATAAGTAGGAATACCAACAATCAATCCTGCAGCGGTTGTAATCAAAGCCTCCCAGATTCCTCCAGCCAGAACAGCTGCATTTACATTACCACCAAGACTTTGAATTTGCATAAACGCTCTTATCATTCCTGTAACGGTTCCAAGAAACCCTAAAAGTGGGGCTGCTCCTGCAATAGTTGCAAGTATACTGAGTCTTCTTTCAAGGTAATAGATTTCCTCTCTTCCTGCACTTTCAATAGATTCCCTGGTTTCTTCTTTATCCTTCCCACTTTTGATAAGCCCTTTTCTTAAGACTTTCGCAACAGGACCAGGAGAGTTTTTACAGAGCGAAATAGCCTCCGCTATGTTATCCTTAATTATATAGCTCCGAAGTTTAATCATAAATGTTCTCGTATTCATTCTTGCTTTTCTGAGGGTTATCCATCTCTCAATAATGATTGCAGCAGCTATAAAAGAACACAAAACAATAGGGATCATTAACCAACCCCCTTTTACTACCACACTGAATAAATTCATTTTACCTCCTAAATTTACCAGTAATACTTTATTCCACCTGCAGAAATTAAATCAGGTTCTAAGTATCCATCCCAGTAATAATACTTTTGATTAAAAATATTATAAAACGAAACACTGAATTCAAGATTTTTATTTATTTTTTTGTTTATACAAAAATTACCTATAAAAAACTGTTTCAACTCTGCCATATTATTTAAATCAAAATATCTTTTCCCCATAAAAGTTCCATCAAATCTTATTTCCCATCCCCTTCCCGGATAAAAAATCATCAATATGTCTCCTTCAACATCAGGAATATAGGGAACATTTCCCTTTATGTTACTATCAGTGGCAAAATCAATCTTCCTGTATAGTGTTGTAAACCATAAGAATAAATACTGAACAGGGTTAAAATATACAGAACACTTAAATTCCGTAGCATTTACCTTACTATTATAGTATTTTTCCCATCTTCCTCTCGGAGAAATTATACAACTTTCACCTTCAGGGCACCTATCGGAAAGCCTGTATATTCCAAAATTCTCTATTGTTCTATAATTACCTGATAGCTCGATGGTAAGATTTCTTGATACAGTTTTTCGCCAACCACCATTTATACATATTCTTTCATCCTCAAAAGATATCGGTGTATTATAAACTAAATATTTATTGTTCTGCAACATTGTTGAAAGAGAAGTTGAGCTTATACGCGGATTAAAATTAAAAAACAACTCTCCTGCTTTTTTCAAATTTAAATTAAATCCTGCATTAGGATAAAACTTTGAACCGGTAGTCGCATCACTATTTTTATAAGAATAAAAATTACCTCCAAACCTGAAAAGAAAATCTTTCAATAACAGAAACGATAAACCTATACCACCGTTAAAATACTGAAGATTTTCGGTTTTATTGTCTCTGTTTAAATAATCTTTTTTAAAAACAACTTCTCCTTTAATAATATGCTTTCCTAAATATCCTTTTAACTCAGAATTAACAAAAAATCCTGATTCTTTAACTTTGCCATAATCTTTAAGATTACCTATTTTAGCCCCTGTATTCAACGAAAAATTAATTTTATTTAATTTTTTAAATTCTATTCCTCCATTACCCTCAAGAAAAATTCTTGTTCTTTTCTGGGATGAAATATCAGAACCATAAAACTTATAATCAAGGTTTTTAAAATTGCCATCAATATGGCTAATCAACCCTTCGGAAATTTCTTTTCTTCCTGAAACAAATATATTAGTATTC
>QNDJ01000072.1 GCA_003644825.1 Candidatus Zhuqueibacterota bacterium
CAATATAGTTTTCAAAAGCTAATTGATACTCTCCCTTTTCAAAATATATATCTCCTGAATACCTGTAACCTTCTAAAATAGAAGGATTATAAAAAAGGGCTACTTTAAACTCAAAAATTGCCTCATCAAGTTTCTTTTCTTTCATTAACAGGAGTCCAAGAAAAATATGAGCTTCAGCAGATTCTGGCTTCAGTTTTATACAGAGCTCAAATTCATCCCTTGCTTTCTTATAATATTTAAGAAAATAATAGCATTTACCAAGGTTAAAATGCCCATCAAAATATAAAGGATAGTTATCAACTGCTTTTTTAAATTGGATTATAGCTTTTTTGATGTTTTTTTTCTTCAAATATATCAGCCCTGATAAATTATAAGACTCAGGTAAGTATGGATTAATCTTCAATGCTATCCTGTTATAATGAACAGATTTACTCAATAAACCATTTACAAAATAAGCATAAGCAACATCATTGTAAGCTGAAGCATTATCAGGGTTTTCTTTTATCCTTCTTAAATATACAGGAATAACATAATTTTGAGCAATACTTTTATTTAATTTTAGAGCCTTTTTGAGTTCCAGCTCGCCTTTCTCTGGCATTCTCTTTTTCGAATACAGCAAACTCAAATAAAAATATGGGAATCCTTCCTCAGGATTTATTTCTATAATTTTTTGATACAGGTTTATAAGCCTCTCAATATCATTCCTTGATAATGACTCAATTCCTTTATTAAAATCTCTTTTCTTGGTTATCTTAATAATCTGTTTATTATATTTATCAAACTTCATAGCTCTCAAAGACACTATTGGATTATGCATTATAGAAGAAACATCCTTCACATGAACTGCACCAAACAGATGACCCAGTTCGTGAATTATACTCTGATATTTTCTTAATCGGTTCCAATTTTCTGAACGGACAGTTCTTATAAGAACATAATCCTGAAAACTATAAGCAAGCCCTGCAATATAATCATCATAATCCCCGGAAAAATTTTTACTATACTGGGAAGTAAAACCTATTACAATATCACTCCCCTCTTTCGGGATGTTTTTCTTCAATTCTCTTATTAGTAACTGCATAATATTAATTGAATTATCACTATTCCATTTTCTGAAATGTATAACATTAAACCTTATTCCGACCTCCTGTTCAAATACTTTCGATACGAACTCCATTCTGTTTCTAATTTCTTCAATCCAGTTGTACTGGCTGCGAAATTCTTCATCGGCTGCAGCCGTTACTTCAATAATCCTCAAGCTATCTCTCTCTCTGGATAATACGATATCTACACCTGATATTATAAGCAAAATCAATAAATATATATTTAAGAGAATTCTATATTTAAATGTCATAAATATTTGTTTATTCTATAATTAGCTTCTTTAATAATTTTAATGATAACTTACTATATAATAATCTTCTTATATTAAAAATGCAATAAAAAATTGTAGCAGGCTAAAATATTTATCTATTTACAGTTTTTATCCTTTCAAGCATTTTGATGAAATTTCTATTCAATTTTTTCCACCGATTGATAATATACCGACTGTAAAGGAATCCACCTATACGAGCAGCAGTGTAAAACCTTTTCCATGCCCAGATTAGTTTTCTCTGGAGTTCTATGGGCGAAATTTTAGAGGGTTTGAAAACAATGTGGGTTCCATCATAAAGAGACCAATCCTTAGAAAATATTCTGTTGGTTCTCGATAGCATAGAATAAAGCTTTGTTCCAGGAAAAGGAGATAAAATCGCAAACTGAGCATAATCAAGATTCATCTTAAGGCAAAATTTCACCGTTTCATCAATCGTTGAAATATCATCGCTATCAGAACCAAGAACAAACATTCCGCATATCCTTATTTTATGTTTCTTTAATTGATGTATACATTCCTTTATATCATCGACAGTTTGCCTTTTATTATAATCTCTTAAAGTATCCGGATTTATAGATTCCAGCCCTATAAAAAGTAAAGAACAATTCGTTCTTGAAGAGAGCTCAAGTAATTCCTTATCCTTTGCAACATCTGTTCTTACCTGTGCAATCCAGTTAAACTCAAGATTGTTCATCAGTGATTTTTCAAGTATAATCTTTGTCCTTGTCTTGTTAGCTGTGAAGTTATCATCATAGAAAAAATATTTATTATCATTACGCTTAATCCTGAATTTTAATTCCTCTATAACATTATCTGGACTCCTGAATCTGTATTTTCTACCAAAAAGAGACGTTACCGTGCAGAACGTACAATTATAAGGACAACCCCTCGATGTAATAAACGGTTTGTAATGAATTCTTTTCCCTTTTCCCTCAAGCATCGAGTAATCAATAAATGGAAGAGAATCAAGGTCTTCAATCTGGGAACCGGCTATTATTCTATCGCTTATCTTCCCCTCTATTATATCTGTAATTATTTCATCTGCCTCACCAATAACCACACTATCAGCATAATTCAATGCTTCTTCAGGCATAAAAGAAATATGAGACCCACCCATAACAATTTTTATTTTTTTATTTATATTCTTTATAATACTCGCAATCTCATAAGCCCTGGGCGCAGTAGACGTCATAGCTGTAATACCAACAACATCACTGTTAAGGATTTCTTTTTCAATATGCTTAATTTTTCTTCCCTTAAATATCTTTCCATATACCTCAGAATGAAACAATACATCAAAACCTTTTTTCTTAAGAATAGTACCCAGGATCAACAAGCCAGCAGAAGGTAAGTGGGCAAAACTATAACCATTAAATACTGGCTGGGGCTCTATTAATGAAACTTTCATTTCACATACCTATAAATTTTATGTTAATAAAAAATAATTAATTTGTTTCTAAAATCCAATAATTAAATTTCTATTTTTATTGAAAATACAAACATATCAATTCAATAGAAAATGAAATTTTAAAATAAAATTATCTTCCTCGACTTACTAACAGACCTGTTAGAAAAATTATCCGTTAATTCTATACTGAAAAGATATTTTCCAGGAATAAGTTCATCAACAAAAAAACTCAGATAGATTTTTTCAGTTCTATCCTTTCCCTCAAAATTGAAAGTATTTGTAAGGCTAATTTTCCTTTTATCCTTTCTTATAATATTCCACATTTTTCCGAGAATCTTATTGAAAATATTTGTTTTTTCTGGAATTAAAGTTATGCTTGACTTCAAGTTAAACTTTGTTTTATTTTCAGCCCCTATCATCAAATTATATACTTCAAAATAAAGTTCGATTGGTTTCTTTCTATCAAAAATTAAAGAAGGACGGGGAAAAAAATCCAGGTCAGAATTAAATTCCTTCAAATAATTTTCAGGCTGGACTCCGAGAATTAAATCGCTCATAGCAAGGTAATCTCTTGAACTGTAATCCGGCATCCTCACTTTTTCCTTAAAAGAACCGGATATTAATCTCTTCCAGTCCTGAAATTCTCCAACTACATTATACAACCCAGAATCCAGAACCATCCTCACAGAAGTAATTGCAGATGCATACCCCTCTGTTATTTTCCAGCTATCCAGATAAAAGCTCTCACTCCCCCTTTTTTCTGAAATTTTGTTCCACCTATCATCGAAAATAAATACCCCTCTGTCAATAAAAAACTGAAAATTCTCATCAAGGTTATCTATTATACTGCTATCTACCGGTATTTCAAAAAAAATATCCAGATTAGTTTTCCCTTTTTGCCCCCTCGAAGTAGAAAACAACCTGAAAAAGCCTATTTTTCTTTTATCAAAACTGCTTACAAAAAACTCAGTCACTTCATTTCTTACCGACTCCAATGTCAGCTTTGAATCATCCGTTAACCTATAATTCCCGTTCATAAATTCATCCTCAAAAACGAAAGATACACTACCATAATCCCATATTTCAACAGAAGGAGATTTAACCTCGGCTCTTGTTCGCGTCACTTTTAATGGTTCACCATATCTCAAAAAAACCTCTCCTCTATCGGTTTTCCAGCCCGTTAAACCCTTTTCGGGGTCTCCAAATCTCAAATTTACATAAGCAAACCTGCTGTAATGCTCAATTTTTCTCTCATTATAACCTTCAAGAAATGACGGTGTTCTCTGTTTCCAGTATAATTCACCTGCATTTTCCCCGGCAAAAATAAGATTTTCTCTCTCACTGTCATTAAGTAAAATATTAATTGACTCCAGTGCGTTCAGTTCATCTTTACTCATAAGCTTTTTCGCTATTTTATATTCCACTTCAGATTCTTTAAATTCTCCCAGCTTTTGAAGAGCATATCCTAGAAAAAGATGAGCCTGTTTATTCTCCGGATTTAACTTTATTGCCTTTTTAAACAATTCAGCCATCTTATTCCAGTTTCTATCATCAAGATATAACAATCCTAAATGAAACAAAATTTCATCATTTTTTTTATTATATTGTAGAGCTTTTTTAAAATAATTTCTTGCTTTTTCATTTTCTTCAATCCCGAATTCAGACATACTTATGAGCCCACCTGCAGAAACCATATCTCTGTATTTAATAGCCTTTTTATAGTGCATTAATCCTAACTGATGGTAAGCTTCAGAAAAAGTAGAATCTATTTTAACTATCTTTTTAAAAGTATATTCAGCTTCTGCTTTAAATCCCTGCCTTTTTTTAAGAAGTCCATAACTGAGCAGGTACTTAGTGTTCTCCGGATCAAGTTTTAGAGCTTCTTTCAAAGCTCTTGACGAATTTAATCTATCATTAAGGGTTCCCAGTCTTCTGTAAGTTTCACCCAGAAGATAAAATGCCTCTGGATTTTTCCTGTCATTTTCTATAATTTTCTCAAGTTTTTTAACCGCTTCTCTGAGTTGATTATTCTCAATCAGCTTTTCAGCTTCTCTGATATAATTTCCATCCTGGTTCTGATGCAAGAATAATAAAATTAAAAATATAAAAAAAAATTTCATATCGCAGGCAAGTTTTAAAAATAACTAACTGCTAAATTTACAAATTTCTATCAATTCTGATGTTTTAATTGTTCACTAACCTTTCCAAATCTTCTTTCTCTAGATTGATATTCCAGTATAGCCCCGTAAAATTCTTTTCTTCGGAAATCAGGCCAGAAAACATCTGTGATGTATATCTCTGTATATGCAAGTTGCCACAGCAAAAAATTGCTTATTCTGGACTCCCCGCTCGTTCTTATAAGAAGGTCAGGGTCTGGAACCCTGGATGTATATAAAAAGTTTGAAAAAAGCTCATCATCTATTCCTTCAACAGAAATCAAATTACTTTTAACCATACCGGCAATCTTTTTTACAGCATTAATTATTTCAACACGCCCACTATAGCTTAAAGCGAGATTCAGATTTAGTCCTGTATTGTTTTTTGTTTTTTCAACAGCTTCATCTACTTCTCTTCTCACATTTTCCGGAAGGTCCGAAAGTTCACCAATTGTTGTCAATTTAATGTTATTTTTCAAAAGTTTTTCTACTTCTTTACGAACGGTTCTCACCAGCAATCTCATCAGTGCAGATACTTCTCTTTTCGGTCTTCTCCAGTTCTCCTTAGAAAACGTATACAGGGTTAGATGCTTAATTCCCAGTTCAGTTGAGGCTTCTACAATCTCCCTTACCGAGTTTATTCCTTCCCTGTGTCCTGCAATTCTTGGTAAACCCTTTTCTTTTGCCCATCTACCATTACCATCCATAATTATCGCTATATGCCCCGGCAAATTATCTCTTTCCTTTATCTTACATAATAACTTTTCTTCTTCAATATCCACTTTTTAACCTTTTATATCAATAAAACTACCCGGCATACTCCGATTTCTATTGTTATACAACGAGAATCTTTCAGGAAAATTAGAATTATTAATAACCATCTCATTAACATTATTCTGCTGGTTATTTAGTTCTAATTTCATTTTTTCGAATTTTAGCTCATCAATTTTTCTCTTTACTTCTTCAAATTCCCTGAAAACCATTGTTCTGTTTTGTGGAACCATCAAATTCTGTTCATCATCTTCTATTTTTTTTATTTTATTTTCAAGTCTTTCTTTCTCAATCTGCAACATTTTGAGCTCATCCTCTATATCATCTTCATCTTTTCTGGCAACTACATCTCCGGGATTTTCTGGTCTATTTCTTTCATCTTTATTATCCTCTTCAGGTAATACAATTTTCTTTTGTTCATTTTCAGAGCTTTTCACAGAAACAACGGTTGTCTCTCCTGCCCTAATGGTAGGAAAAGAACCATCCAGACCAAAACGATACTTAATTCTTGAATATATTACTTTTCTTCCTTTCAGTCTTGCTTCACTTTCAAGACGATGGAGATTTCTCCTTTCTTGAGCACTTACTCTTAAAAAGCTTTCACTTGCTCTGGCACTCCTTAAAAGCCCTGGTTCCCCGGGGTCCAATCTATAATGTAAGACAGGGTTACTTATAATATTACTTAACTTCATTTGCATTAAAAATAATTAAAATATAAACGTTTTTCAAGTAAATTTATGAGAAACAATCCTGTAATAAATTTCACAAGAGGTCCTTTTATACCTTAATATCTACCTTCTGATAACTCTTAAAGATAAATTCAGTATAAATTGAACTAATTGCTCTCTCCTCATCTTCAATCTTCCTATAAAATATACCTTCTATAACCAAACCCTTTTCTCTTAAGGAATCTTTCAATTCATTTTCACATTTTTTAAACTCATCTAAAAACCTGTTGTTCTTCGATTCAAAAGTTATGGTAACACCACTAAGTTCTTTCAATGTAACGCTTATTTTTAAAATCCCTGTATCTTCAAAATAAAGAAGAAATACAATCCTTTTCGGTCCATTTTTATCCTTCAAGCTTGATTTTCTTTCCTGAAAAATAAACATTTCGCCTAAATCCACCCTGTTTTCAGAAACAACAGGAAAAGGTACATATATATAATTAGCTTCAAATTCTTTTCCCAATCCCTGTTTAAAATCTTTATAAAGATTCACAAGTTTGTTTATAATATCCATTACATTATCTTTTTTCCCATCTTTAACATCAGAAAACAGCTTTTCAGGAGTTGACCGGCTTATATTTTTAAATAAGTTAAAAATCTCTCTTCTGTTTAAAAAATATTCTTTAAGTAAATTATGTGTTTTTTTGTTTAATGGAAC
>QNDJ01000073.1 GCA_003644825.1 Candidatus Zhuqueibacterota bacterium
AATTTCTTCAAGTGCCATATAACACCATTAAAATTACCCTTTTTAAAATATGCTTCAGCAATTATCAAATATGGTGTAAATAGAGTATCGTTCAACTCAATCGAAACTTCAGCTTCTTTTATTGCTTTATCAAGTCTTCCAGTATTTAAATATGCTGAACCGAGGTTCTGATGTAAAACAGACCTGTTAAACGAAGATAAATCACCCTTCAAAATACCATTCTCATAAAAATTTATTGCTTTTTCCCAGTCAAATAAAAGAGAATATTCTTCACCAAGATAATAATAATTTATTCCACACTCAGGTTTTTCAGAAATTTCCTTCTTTAAAATGTTTATATTCCTCTCTATTTTTCTTTTCCGGGTTGTTTCATCTTTCTGGTAACCATAATGTTCAACCATTACACAGGTTGGCAATATTTTTCCACCGGCTTTCATTACAGACACAATTATCTGTTCGTGGATTCTCCCTTCATAATAAATACCTAATCCATTCTTAAAAACCCTCGGATGAGAATTGATGAAAACTGAACCCGCCTTACTCTCCGGAACCTGACTCCTAAAATTAAGATAATACGCTATGCCTTCACCAGAATTTAAATATTCTAACAATTTATTATAATTGTCTCTATCAATAAATTCGTCAGCATCGAGAACAACAATCCATTTTCCTGTTGCATATTTTAAAGATTCATTTCTTGCTTCAGAAAAATCATCATTCCATTCCTTAAAATAAACCTTTGCACCATATTTTCTCGCTATATTAACTGTATCATCTGTAGAACCAGTATCAACCACAATTATTTCACCGAAATACCCTTTTGTATTTTCAAAAAATCGTTTTAAATTTTCTCCCTCATCTCTTACAATCATACAAAGAGATAGGTCAGAATGGTCAACTTTTCCCATTATCAAATAAATATTTTTATATTTTTTTGCCTTCCATAATAACTCTTTCAAGAACTTCTTTATACCCTGCAAGAAGCTCAGAATACAGATTTTTAACCACGCTCAATGTTCCATACCGCTCTGCATTTAAATATCCAAATTTTATTCCTTTTTCGTATTCTTCGATAGCTTTTTTATAATTATTTTCTTCTTTTGCAATATCACCCTTTGATTTATATATCAACCAGAAGTAAGGATTACTTTTCTCGGATTTTTCCAGGAATTCATTTGCTTTTTTTAGGTTACCTTCTCTGCGGAAACACTCGCCCATCACATAATAAGCCTCATAATCACTTCCAATTTTGTTCAATATAAGAAAAGAATATTTATTTTCTTTAAGATGACTTTCCCTGCATTTCAGGAATTTTCTCATAACCTCTATTGATTTTTTATATTCATTCTTATGAAGGTATAACCATCCCAGTGCAAGAAGTGGATCAATATAATCACTTTTCACTTTTAACGCTTTATAACAACATTCCTTACCTTTATCCCATTCTCCCCTTCTAAAATGGACAAGAGCAAGTTGATATAAAGACATAAGATATAAATGCTGTTGTTCTTCATTTTCCGGTGAAAGAATTTTAAGAGCTCTATGAATATGTTCTTCAGCCTCGTTTGAAAAATTTCTGCTTAAATACATTTGAGCAATATTAAACCTGACAAAAGGGTCATCAGGATTCTCATCTACCTGTTTCAATAACAATGATAAACTTCTTTTAAACTTTTCCCACATTCTTTTCTGGTCAAGGTCATAACCATAATGGTAAATCCGAATATCAGACATTGCCGAATTCTCTGGCATCTTCAACAAATTATGAACAATCCCATAATAATAAATATCCTTTCTTCTTCTATAAAACCTGGGATAATAATGTTTTCCTCTACTTACACCGCCAAGCTGACCAGGCAATGAACTATAAATAGCAACACAAATAGCATCATAATCTTTTTGCCATTTTGCCATCATTATTTTTGGAATATCCTCTCTTTCCAGTTCTTCATCCGCATCTATACTGAATATCCAGTCCTTTGTTGCATGTTCGTGGGTATGGTTTCGAGCTTCGCTGAAACTATTTTTCCACGGATGATGATAAACCTTCGCTCCATAAGACTTTGCTATCTCAACGGTCTTATCAGTTGAACCTGTATCAACAATTATTAACTCATCCGCTATATCAATTACAGAATCAAGACACCTGGGAAGCATCTCTTCTTCATTTTTTACTATCATACAAACACTAATCTCAGGCTCTTTCCTTTTTATATAAGGCGAAGAATTAATACTTTTTAGCAAATCCTTACCTTCTTTATTTTCTGGATGATGTAAAAGATACTCCTTTATAAAAGATTTAGCTTTCTTAAATTTAAAAAGTTTTGAATAAAGAACACTTATATCAAAAAGTGCATCCACAGAACCAAGTTTAATTGCGTTTAACAGTTCTTCTTCTGAATACTTAAAATAATTTACAGATTTATAAAGCAAACCAAGTATCCTTGAAATTTCATAACTGGTAGGAACTCTTTCTTTACCCTTTAAAAGGACATTCTCTGCTTCCCTATAATCTCCTTTCTGAAAAAGAAGTATACCAAGATTTTCATACAAAAGATGATATTTATCATTAAATTTCAAGCCTTTATTAAAAAATTCAATTGCTTCATCAAATTTCCCGATTTTCGTGCAAGATGTCCCGATATTATTACATATTTCACAAGCTTTACTTTCTACATCGTCTATAAAAAAACTACCAGAAAAATCACTGGAATTTTCAAGAATTTTCAGATATTCCTTACCAGCCTCTATCGCTTTTTCATATTCTCCAAGGGTCTGATAAACATAATTCAGTAAAAAATTTAACTCCAGTGTATTTACAGGATGCAACTTACACTCCTCAAAAATATTTCTCGCTTCCAGAACTCTACCAACCATATACAATCCAAAACCATAAAGCATATATAACCTCAGTCTATCTTTTTTCCCTGAATTTCCATTACTCCAGGCCTCATAGGTAGAAACCAGTTTACCATATTCATTCCTCGATGCATACTCATACAATAAGTCAACTATATTTTCATCCAGCTTATTTTTCCCCATTGATATTATTCCTTTTCTTTAATAAATTTTCACAGAGAACAAGATTTCTTTTTGCAGATTCAAAATCCGAATTAAATGACAGGGACTTTGAAAACCAATCAACAGCATCCTCTATTTTACCAAGTTTAACAAAACAGTTGCCAATATTGTAATCAATTATATAATCCTCACCCTTTTCATTAATGGCCATCATATAAAAATTCAAAGCTTTATTGAAGTCATTAAGCCTGTAACAACAATTACCAAGGTCAACATAAACCTGAGCTTTATCTATTATATACTTTTTCATTGAACTATTATCACTCTTTATAATAATATCCTGTAAAAGTTCCTTTGCTTTTTTATATTTTTCCTGATAAAAATAAATACCAGAAATAATATACATTGCAAATATATTATCAGGGTTTATCAAAAGAGATTTTTGAGCACTTTCAAAAGCCATATTATAATCTTCATCTGCAAAATAAAGCTGGGCAAGATTTGTATATACCTCCTCAATCAAATCATCTTTTATAGTAGAGATTTTAAACTTAATCACCAGGTTGTATTCATCTATTGCATCTTTATTTTTCTTTAAAGCCTGATATGTTTTCCCCAGGTTATGATGAACAAAAGGGTAATATGGATTAAACTTTTCTTCTTCAAGCAAAAGCATCAAATTCCGTTTATTTCTTTTAATTTTTTTTTCTTCGGAGATAGCAAACCCCCAATGAATTATTTTTATATTACTCTTTATTACTTTTCCACCTATTCTTTTTATCGATGGTAAAATCTGCTCATGGACTGCTCCTTCAAATTTTACATCAGGGTGATTCCTGAACAACCTGCAATAATCACTTGCAACCGATTTAAAAATGTTTCCCTTTTGTTGTGGAATATATTCATATAAATTAACAGCCATAAGATCTTTATTTTTTATTATATCAAGAATTTTTTTGCAGTCTTCTTTTTCTACTTTTTCATCTGCATCAAGATATAAAATCCAATCTCCACTGGCTTTTGAAATAGAGAAATTACGGGCTCTGGAAAAATCATTACACCATTCAAAATCAAAAATTTTGGCACCATATTTTTCTGCCACTCTTTTTGTTCCATCTGTTGAACCAGTATCCACAATGATTATCTCATCCACAATATCCTTCACACTATCCAGGCACACAGGAAGATTCTCTTCCTCGTTTTTTACTATCATACACAGAGATAAAGAAACCTTTTTATCATCATCTTTTTTCAGAATTCCATTTCCTATTTCATTAATTTTTTCAATCCACCGGTCAGCAATTTTAGGCCAGGTATACATTTTATAAGCTCTTTTCCTTCCACCCTTACTCAGCTTATCCCATAACCTATCATCCTTCAGAAGCCTGACAACTTCTTTTACAAATCTTCTCTGGTAATCTTCAGTTCTTGCATCGCCATCAATAATAATACCACTAACTCCATTTTTTACAGTTTCAGGTAAAGCTGCAAGATTCGTTGTTACCACAGGTAATCCTGCGGCTTGAGCTTCAATTGCTGAAATACAGGAAGTCTCTCTAAAAATACTGGGGTATGCTAAAACCCTACCCTCAAGTAATTCCTTTGCCAGTTCTTTTTTTGAAATATCAACTCTTAATTTTATACCCGGCTGTTTCATCAAATCAAGGTATGGTGCTACTTCATTGTCCTTCTCAGATAAAGAATATGTAAATAAATGTAATTCAGCTTCTGGAACTTCCCTTCTTATTTCCGGGAATACCTTAAGTAAAATCTCCAATCCTCTTATAGGTCTACTTGTATATAATATCTTGTTTTTGTTCCTTGTTATCCGCTTCTGTTTAAAATTATCAGGGTCAAAACCATTTCTTGTTATAAAAAATCTATCTTCAGAAATGTTTAAGTTCTTCTTCCATTCTTCTGTGTGAAATTTGCTTAAAGTGAAAAAATAAATATCCGAGAAATCCAGTTTACTGAAATCATAATCCCTGAGATATGCAACATCAAATGTATCGTGTAGCCAGATTATCTTTATATCTGCATTAATTTTATAAAAAAACGGCTTAAAAGAACGTGAAGAAATAAAAACTTTAGCTCTGTTAAACTTATTAAAAATATGATAATCAACGAGCTCTCCATACTCAACATTTTCATAGACACCTGGTTCATCACAGTTATTAAATACTTTAACCTTAAATCCTTTTCTTGCAATTTCTCTTGCCATATAAAATAATGCGCTTTCACTACCACCGAGTCCTTTTTCATAAATTGTATTACCATCAAATTTAATTCCCCCTGTGTAAAATACAAAATCTACATCATCTTCCTTTACCTTTATTCCGCATTTTTCCGCTGATAACAAATAATATTCATAAGCCTGTTCAAAGTTTATATCCCTGGAAATTGCCTTTCTGAAATATTTTACAGAAGTAGAATAATCCTTCTCTGAAAAATAAATCATCCCAAGGCTAAAGTATGGCCTGGGCTGTAAAGGGTCAATTCTAATAGCCCTGTTCAGAGTTTCAATACCTTCTTTTCTTTTTCCTTTCAGAAATAATACATAACCAAGGTTATTCAATGCTTCAACCTGCAATGGATTTATTTTCAGGATTTGTCTGTAGCATTCAATTGCATCATCAAACCTTTCTGATGAAACATAACTGTTCCCATTTTCCAGCAATTCCTGTATGTTTTCTTCTTTTACTTTCTTTTTCTCAACGGTTAATCCGGTATTTTGAACTTCATTTTTAATTCCCCATTTCTTATTATATTTATCCTCATCTCTCAAAACTACTTTATTTTTATCCTCAACTAAAAATTTCGCATAAACCGTTGAAGTGTCTAAAAATATGTTATGAACAGAAAAACCAGCTTTTTTTGCTAAATTCAGGTAATCCTTAATTGAAAATTCAACTGATTCAAATCTTTCATCAAAACCACCTGCTATATTTAAAAACTTACGGGGGAAAATAATAGAACCATCCATATTAACAACACAATTTTCATCATTACTATCAGTTATAACATTAACAGCATTTTTTAAAAAAGGTAAAACAACTGCAGGGCCTGACAGATTTATAAATATATATCTTCCTGAACATTGTAATAATATTTCATTTATGTTCTTTGCAAATGGATAAGGTGAAGTCAATTCAAAAAACTTTATATTACTTTTTTCAATTTTTCTTAAATTTTTTTTCTTACCAATAACAACAATTTCAATATCGGATAGATTAACCACTTTTTTCAAAATATTTAAGTCATCATAAAAATTACCATCTCTGTCAAAATATGGCAATATTACCGTCATATCGGGGCTTTTATAAATCAGATTATCATATTCCCATATTTTTTCCTCCCATAATTCTATACTTGATAGAATAAAATCTTTACTTTTGTTTTTATTAATCTTGTTGAATAAATTTAAGATATTTTTATTAAAATCTTTTTTATGTATTTTTTCATTTCCTTCATTAACTGCCAGTACATCAAGGGCAACACCAAGTTTCAAACCATTTTTTCTCATTCTGTATGAAAGCTCAAGTTCTTCAACACCGCAGGTAAGGTTTTCATCAAGTAGTTTACCATTCCTTAAAATGCTTCTTTTAAAGCACAAACAATCCGTTTTCAGTAATTTAACTTCCTCAGCCTTACGATTGTATTTCTTTCTTAAAATACTATTTAGTTGAGAAACAGATATATCACCATTGCAAACATCAACATAAGAAAATACATTTTGAGAACAATACCCTTTTAATAATAATGGACCAACAAGTGAAAACTCCTTATTTAAAAGCTTCTTAAACCTATTAATCCAGTTTTGAGAAATATTTAAATATGGTTTTAATAAAACTATATATTTTGAGGATGTTTTGCTTATTCCAAAGTTAAATGCTTCAGCATCAGAGGAAAAAGATATACCAGTAAAAATTTTAATATTTTTAAATGATTTTAAAATTTCAGGTGTGCTATCTGAGGAACAATTATCAACAACAATTATTTCACCAATATCCTTTTTATTTTTATTCAATAGCGTAAAAAAAGACTTTATATATTTTTCAGA
>QNDJ01000074.1 GCA_003644825.1 Candidatus Zhuqueibacterota bacterium
GGTTCTATAAAGATATTTATACAGAAGATAATTTAAGAAAGATGGGATTAAATAAGAGACAAATAGAGATGGTTAAATATATGAAAAAACATAAAACTGTAAGCCTCTCATCTTTCAAGGACATAGTATCGGGGGTCTCCGAAAAGACATTATACAGAGACCTACAAGAACTTGTAGACAGAGGTCTCCTAAAAAAGATCGGTGAAAAGAAAGGAAGAAAATATGAATTGTCATAACGGACATTTATCGAACATAACAGACATATCTTGGACATTTATCGGACGCACTAAAGTAGGAATTAAAAATGGGCAATAGGATGGTATCAACTTTTTTACAAGATATTATAGAAGACATAAGCCTATCTATTCTACCTTATAACTGGAACTCTTTTGAGTTAGAAAGCTTCTCAAAAAATAAACACTTATGGGAGTTTAAGCAAAAAGCTGTTGAGAAGGCTATAAAACTTTAGTGGAAGTATTACGAAGATATAAAAGATTTTCAGAAGGGCGAAGAACTATCCACAAATCATGAAAGAATAAAGAAAATAACCCATGAATATGTAGAGTTTGAGGATGGAGAAGAAATAAACATCAAAGATTTAGATTATAAACTAATTAAATCATTAATCTGGTGGTGAAAATGGAGAAAGAAGTTGAAATAGCAAAACAAATAATCGTTGAAGAAATTAATAAATTTGGGTTAGAAGTAAAGATGTTTTTCC
This sequence comes from Candidatus Zhuqueibacterota bacterium, assembly GCA_003644825.1. GTDB lineage: Bacteria > SM23-31 > SM23-31 > B21-G16 > B21-G16 > B21-G16. The sequence goes on from QNDJ01000074.1 coordinate 722, forward strand.
TTTTTGGCAGTAGAGTAAAAGGAAATTATACTAAAGATAGTGACTGGGACTTTTATATCATTGTTGATAAAGATTTAGATTTCGCTCATAAAAGAAAGCTCAATGCTCAAATAAGAAGGAGGTTAGCCGAACTAAGAATCCCTAATGACATAATTATTCAATCTGAATCAGTTGCGGAAAAAAGAAAAAACGATGTTGGTTATTTAATATATTATGTTCTTAAAGAAGGAGTAAGAATCCTATGAATGAAGATACTGTAAAAAATTGGATTGCCAAAGCAGAAAATGATTTGAAAATAGGCAAAGATGAGATAAGCACAGAAAAGCCTGCTACCGATGGAATATGTTTCCATATGCAACAATGCGTAGAAAAATATCTTAAGGCATACCTTATTTATCATGGAAGGGAATTTAGAAAAACTCATGATATTGCGGAGCTAATTGAATTATGCTCTGAAATCAATCCAGAATTTAAAGAATTATACAAAATAGGTGCAGTTGAACTGACAGATTATGCTGTAGAAGTAAGGTATGGTGAAGAGATTTACTTTCCGACACTTGAAGAAGCAAAAGAAGCAATAGAAATTGCAGAAAAAGTTAAAAAATTTGTGAAGAAGAAGTTAGAAGAAAGAGGGTTGTAAAATGAACGAAGAAGAAGCGGAAAAGGTGATAAAAATATTGCTCAAATGCGATGGAGGATGTGAATACTGTGTATCTTCTCTTTTGAAAATATTTTGTAAAGAATTTCCTGAATACATGCAGGTTGCAGAGAAAGCATTCAAGGAAACTTTCGGTAAAGAAATTCAAGAGGTGATAGAATAACTATGCCAAGAATATTTTTGCAAGATATGCTTGAAGATTTAAGGTTTGAAGATTTGCCTCTTAACTGGAATTCTTTTGATCTGGAGATTTTTTCAAAGAGCAAAAGGCTCTGGGATTATCAGCAATCTGCGTTAAAAAACGCTATAAAAGTTTTGTGGAAGTATTACGAAGATTTTGTTGATTATCAAGAGGTTAAAAGAATAAAAGTAAATCAAGAGAGAAAACAAAAGTTTTTCAATTGGTATAAGGATAATGGACTAAATGAAAATTTAGATATTAAGTTAGATAAGAGAAAAAGGAATATCTACAACCTTCTTACAGAGTATTATCCTCAAGAAGATGGGAAAGTCTCTTATAAGCATTTTATTAATCGGATGTGCTTCTGGATGGCAACAGGAAGCGGAAAAAGTCTTGTTATTATTAAACTTATTCAAATATTAAAATATTTAATTGAACGGAGAGAAATCCCATCTTATGATATTCTAGTTTTAACCCATAGGGATGATTTGATAGAGCAACTTAAAGAGCACGTAGATGAGTTTAACTATGCTAATGAGACAAAAATAATCCTAAAAGAACTAAAAGAGTATCCAGAGGTCAAGAGACAGCGGACATTATTTGGAGTTCCTGTATTTTACTACCGCTCTGATAATCTGAGTGATGAACAAAAGGAAAAAATTATTGACTTCAAAAACTATGATAATGATGGGAAATGGTATATCTTTCTTGATGAAGCACATAAAGGAGATAAAGAAGAGTCAAAAAGACAGCATATTTACTCTATTCTATCAAGAAATGGGTTTCTATTTAATTCCTCAGCAACCTTTATAGACCCAAGAGATGTTATTACCTGTGCTTTTGAATTTAATCTATCAAGTTTTATAAATTCTGGATACGGAAAACACATTGGTATTTTAAAACAAGAAATAAGAGCATTTAGAGATGAGGAAGATTATAGCGGTGATGAGAAGCAGAAGATAGTTTTAAAATCATTAATTCTTTTGACTTATGTGAAAAAATTTTATGAAGATATTAAGCATATCCGATTGGATTTATATCATAAACCATTGCTTTTAACTCTTGTCAATTCTGTAAATACGGAAGATGCTGACCTGAAGCTATTTTTTAGAGAACTTGAAAGAATTGGAAAAGAGGATATTGGGCAAGAAGTTTTTGACAAAGCTATTAACGAACTATGGAAAGAGTTAAAGCAAGAGCCTGTGTTTATGTTTGAAGATGGCAGGAAAATGAGAATAGATGAAACGATTTTTAAGAATATAACAAAAGATGATATTCTAAACTATGTATATAACTCCAAAGCAAGCGGAGAAATTGAAATCTTAAAAAGGCGAACCAATAGGAAGGAATTGGCTTTTAAGTTAAAGACAAGCGATAAACCGTTTGCATTGATAAAAATAGGTGATATTTCTGGATGGTTAAAAGAAGAACTTGCAGGATACGAGGTTCAGGAAAGATTTGAAGATGAGAGTTATTTTGAAAATTTGAACAGAGAAGATTCAGAGATAAATATCTTGATGGGTTCTCGAGGTTTTTATGAGGGATGGGATTCCAACAGACCAAATGTAATTAATTTTGTCAATATAGGAATAGGAGAGGACGCAAAAAAATTTATTCTCCAGTCTGTTGGTAGAGGAGTAAGAATTGAACCGATAAAAAACAAAAGAAAAAGATTATTACAAGTTTACAATGCTAAAGAGATAGATGAGGATTTATTCAACAAAATCAAAGATAAAGTCTTGCCAGTGGAGACTCTATTTATTTTTGGAACAAACAGAAGCGCTTTAATTAAAGTAATTCAGGAGTTAGAGAAGGAGAGGAAAAAAGAAGGAGAGACTCAGCTCTCACTTTTTGTAAATTATGGAGTTCAAAAAGAGAGTAAATTGTTAGTGCCAGTTTATAAGCACGCAAGCCAGTCTATTCTGGTAAGTAGAAAACAAACAAAGTTTGAGATAGCGGAAAAAGATTTTGAGCTACTCAGTAAATTCTTTCAATTTCTGCCGGATGATAGAGTGATTTTAATGAAATACAGCGAAAATCTTAAAGGATTTCCAGTGGAAAAAATAAAAGCTATTAGGGAGAGTTTAAGCAGAAAGAAGGATTTTTATAAGGAAGGTGAAAAAAGTTACAAGAACATAGACATTCTTATTCAAAGGATATTTGATTATTTTAGTGTTATACCGGAAGAGTTTAAAGAATTGAAGGAGTTGCAAGATGAGATAAAGCATTTCAAGAATATCAAAGTTTATATAAAAGAGATTAGTGAGATACAGAAGAAGATTGAAAGAGTAAAGAATTATCCAGGTCAAGTAAAAGAATTACAAGAGTTTTACGGTAAAATTCCGCCTGAAGAATACATTGAGAAGGCAAAAACTCTTAAAGACAGAGAATATTTTGAATATGAACATAAAAAGATAAATATTATGTACATTGCTAATCATTATTATCTTCCGCTCATCTTATCGGAGGATAAAAGAGTAGATTATATTAGGCATATAATTAAAACCAAAAGTGAGGTAAGGTTTATCAATGATTTAGAAAGTTATTTAGCTGAAAGTGATAATAAATTTAAGAACTTTGATTGGTGGCTGTTTAGCAAATTGGATGAAAGCTTAGATGAAATCTATGTTCCATATTATAATCCTAATGTGAATAAAATTAGCGGTTTTTATCCAGATTTTATTTTTTGGTTAAAAAAGGGAGATAACTACTTTATTATTTTCATTGACCCAAAGGGAACGGAACATACAAGTGCTTACAGGAAAATTGATGGGTACAAAGAATTATTCGAGGATAATGGGAAAGAAAAGGTCTTTAATCATAACGGATTTAAGGTTAAAATAAAATTGCTATTAAAACCTGATGATGTTTCAAAAACTCTCGTAGAATACAGAAAATATTGGTTTGATGATATTGAAAAGATGTTGGATGGTCTATTATGATTAATGAAAGATTTTACGGTGTCGGGCACTCTGCGGTGCTTCGCACCTTGCATCGTTTTCGGGGCGGTCATATAACACGGTGTATGCGGTTTGCTTTATTCACCCCTCCCATACACCGGGAACGTTAGGTGAATTATGAAATACATTTTATATGCATTTTTAATTTCCTTTTTTTTCACAATAAGCTGTATTAGCAAAATAAATGAGCCTTCGGGATATAAGAGAAAAGGTAGATGGGAGAAACTTATTACTACAGGTGATATTCCTTCAAAAAGGGATGCTCATTCTCTTGTCTATGACAGCAGACATCACAGAATGATACTTTTTGGTGGGTTTTATCCTGTTAAGGTTATGAGCGACATTTATAGCCTTGATTTAAATACTCTTGAATGGAAAAAGATATCTGAGGGTTCTCTTGCAAGGGCTTATCATTCAGCAGTATATGATAGTATTATGAACAGGATGATTGTATTTGGTGGTGAAGATACAGTTATGAAACCTTCAAATCAGACCTGGGAATTCAGTTTTGATACAAAACAGTGGTTAGAGATTCCCACAACGGGTGATATTCCTTTAATCAGAAGCGGTAATGCTTCACTATTTGACCCCGGGGGAAACAGGCTAATAATATTTGGCGGTAATAATAAAGATGGTGTAAACAATGAAACCTGCATATTAAATCTCAGTACGGGAGAGTGGAAAAGACAGAGTGTTACCGGTGAAATACCGTCAGCAAGAACGTATATGGGATATTCTCTTATTGATAATTTTAATAAACTTATCATTTTCGGTGGAGAGAGCAGTTATTATGAGTTTTTCAGGGATATATATTCTCTTGATATTGAGAGTGGTATCTGGTCGAAACTTGAGACCTTTTCTCAGGCACCTCCTGGAAGGTCCGGCTGTGCTTTCCAGTTTTTCCCGTATTTAAATAGTTTTGTTATTTTTGGTGGTTTCAGCACCATAGGAAGTTTGAATGACACATATCTCTATGAAATTGATAATAAAAAATGGGTCAGGGTTTATACAAAAGGTGAAATACCTGATAGAAGAATCCCCTTTTCAAGTATATACAATCCTGTAAAGAAGTCTATGATAATTTTTGGTGGATGGAACGGTTCAATCCCCCCTGATGATATTTTTTACAATGATGTTTACGAATTGACAATTACGAATTAATTCCTTCCTGTCATTTCGAGCCCTTAGTTTTTATGGCAAAATAATCTCAGGATTTTAAATGAATTACAGATTAATTCGGGAATGAGTTTCGCTTTGATAAAAAAATATATTGAACAAACATTATTATTTATATATATTAATTAAGAAAAATAAAGAAAAATAACCAAGATAAAGGCAAAAAAATGAAAAGAATATATTTTATCATTTCAGGATTAATTTTAACATTATTTTTTGTGAATTCTCAGATACCATCGGGGAATATGGTTCTTGTTCCGGCTGGTAAATTTAAAATGGGAGACAATTTTAATGAAGGTGATGCTGATGAAAAACCTGTTCATCAAGTATACCTTGATGCATATTATATAGGTAAATATGAAGTAACAAATGAAGAATATATCACCTTCCTGAAAGAAGAACTTGATAATGGTAATATTATTGTTTCAGGCAATGATGTCAAAGGAAAGGATGGAAAAGACCTTTATCTGTTAAACCAATCGGATAAGACAATTAAATTTGAGAACGGAAATTTTACAATAAATGAAAAGTTTAAAAATCATCCTGTAGTTCTGGTAAGCTGGTATGGGGCTGCTGATTTCTGTAACTGGAAAAGTAAAAAAGAAAAACTTGAAAAGTGTTACGACAACAGGTATAATCTGAACCCAACTATAAAAGGATATAGGCTGCCAACTGAAGCAGAATGGGAAAAAGCTGCAAGGGGTACTGACCAGAGGAGATACCCTTTTGGCAACAGTATAGATGGAAGGTATGCAAATTTCTGGAACAGTGGAGACCCTTTTCAGAAGGGGAAATACCCTTTTACAACACCGGTAGGTTTTTTTGATGGAAGTAAAAAAAATAACTTCCAGACAAAGGATAATTCGTCCTCTTATGGTGCTTATGATATGGCTGGAAATGTATATGAATGGTGTAATGACCTGTATTCTTCAACATATTACAGATATTGTGTTAATAATAAAATTGAATACAATCCACCAGGACCTATGTTAGGTCAGTATTATGTTCTTAGAGATGGTGGATGGACCAACTACCTTGGCTTCAGTTTACGTTCTGCGAATAGATTTTATGCACCCCCAACAAATAGAAATCTCAATGTAGGTTTTCGAATCGTGAGAAAAAAATAAAAAAATCAAATTTTATTTTCCTTTTATTTTGGGAATAAATTTATTATTTTAATGCCCTAAAAAATAGGCAATCCTGTATAAATATGAGAAAAATTTATTTTTTACTTCTTATATTTATTTTTACATCATCTGTTCTTGCTTTTGGTAGTGGTGAGGAAAAAGAAATTAGAAAATTAGTAAACCTCTATTCAGCCTCAAGGTATAATCTTGTTGTTCAACTTGCAGATAAGCTAATAAA
>QNDJ01000075.1 GCA_003644825.1 Candidatus Zhuqueibacterota bacterium
AATGTACTCTTTATAACATTTTTTACACATATTCATTAATCCATCTTTTGCAATTTTATTTTTACCGAATTCACTGATTGGTTTACTTTTTCCACATTTTGAGCATTTTTTTAATTTATTCATTTTATTTTCACCTCAACATTTGATTATACTTTTAATTTCCATAACGTATTTCAAGGGGATGCTTCAATTTATCATTTAAAATTTCAATGGGCTCAAAGGGGTCCTTTTTTCCAAGCAAGAATGGAAAATAAGCTCCCTGTTCAACATATACATTTCCAGCAGGTATATACATTGCAGGACCTCGAAAATTGTATCCAAATGGGTAAACAAGTGTTCTCACGAAATATGTAAGTGGTCTGCCCCATTGGGGATGACAGTAAAGGAAAAATTTGGGTCGGTATGTTGCAGAAACACCATCTATTTTGTTAAAGTTATATACATTCAGATGAATTGCTCCCATAGCATATTTGCCCTGACTGTTGTACAGGCAAAGCCAGGGTGTATCTATTGGTATCATTGCTGGAGCATCAAACCCTTCATCAGGGTTAAGAAGAGTTCTCAGAAAGCGTCGTTCCCCATTTTTTGCTTTCCAGGCATAATGGTCAAAAATGTCTGCATCGAAAACCATCTCTCCATTTCTGATAGCAGAGGCAGCATAAGGATGAGTGATTTCCATTATGGAAGACATTAAAATGTAAGGAGACCCCGCAAAGAATGTATATGTAACCGAGGTAAAAACTTCGGGATTACCCGGCATTCGACCGGACCTGGTAATTTTGTACATTAATGGTCCTCTTGCTACTTCATAAATATTTTCTGGTGGATTCCAGCTAAATGTATGTCCCCAGCTACCATTTTCCCCATAGGTATCCGGATTCCAGTGAACTGAACCCGAGGTTGTATTTGAATAATCGGGGATATTTTTTCCATCGGTCTTTTTTAGTCTGTAATAATGGATTTGGCCGCTTTTTTCGTGGAGTTTCACCTTCCAGTATTCATTTTCTATTACGGCACCGGGCCCACTGCCTTTTATCTGCAGGTCTGATGTATATTGAGGCACTGAAGCCTCAGGGTTTCCATACACAATTGCATACATTTTTTTTGAACAGCAGAGAACATCTGCTAAAAATACAACCCTGCAGGAATAAGAAGGTTCATGCAGTCTACCCTGTTTTAATCCTCTTCCTGAGTATGTTTGGAATCCATAAGTTTGAGAAGGTATTTCATTAAACTTTTGAGTTGCAGGGTTATATTCCATAACCCTTACCTCTTTTTTAAGATTTTTCACTCTACTTTGTTTAATACACAGGGCTAAATCTACGGGCTCAGCTATTCTCTTTAAACCATATTCTTCCTGAAGAACAATCATTATTGAATATTTCCAGTTATCTGGAGCACCACCCTTTCCGGGTGAAATAACGTTATGGGTTGTAGTTTCTTCAAGATAATCTTTTTCACTTTCAGGATCGAATACTTTTGGTGCTCGAAGCTTAATTTCAATTTTATATTTCTGGTTATTGTGCCAGGTATATTTCATAACAATAACAATATTTTTAATGGTTGTAGCCTTCTGGGCAAGCCAGTTTTCAACGTGTAATTGACCATTGACATAAGTAAAATAGAAATCAGGCAATTCACCATTAATTAGAACGCTTGATATTACTGGTTTTCCCCCGGTAAAGTCCTTTACTGGAACTATAAGATGGTAATATGGATGTTCCAGCGTTGGTGCTTTAAACATTACTTCTTTTACATTTAAAGGGTCAAAATCCGGGTTTGCATTAAGGACGATATCATTAACAAAGACTTTACCCGGTTCTTTATTAATTATGGGTCCATATTTAAATTGATTGAATAAATCTTTTGGAAAGAATATATAAATGATAAATAAACAGATAGAAATTTTATATGTTTTCATTTTTTCACCTTCTTTTTTTTACCTCCGATTGCCCCTTTTACACCTTCGTCAAAAGGTTCTACAAGTATGGGGGCAACCCATTCTCTGTTATTGCGGTTATCTGTATCAAGGAAATATCTTTTATGAAGAGGATGTTTAAGGATGAGAGAAATATCTTCAATTGTTTTGAATTCTTCTGTTGATTTATCGCCAAGAACAAAGGGCATATAGGCGTTTTTTTCATAGTAAATACTGCCCTTTGCAACTCTGCTCATTCGTGAGGTATTATTTGAGCCGAAAGTGTAGTGTAAAGCCCGAGACCAGTAAATCCAGGGCCCATTTGCAACATAAATGTAAGGTTGTTCAACATCATCCAATCCGCCAGACTTATTGGTATTTACAAGTTCAATGGTAATTCCACCAAATCCTATCTTTTTTTCCCGATTTATGAATGCAAGCCAGGGCGTATTATATGGTATTTCAATAGCATGACCTGGGTGTGGTTTTGAACCTTTAATTTTTATTCCTTTTATATTTCCCATTGGTGATTTGTATACAAATTCATTAAACTGCTTATGGTTGAATACAATTTCTCCGTTTCTCAGAGCTTTTACATAAATGTCTTCAAGAATTTCCATTAATGTTGTGGTTATAACATAGGGTTTTCCTGAGTAAAATATATAGGTTATCATCGCTTTAACATTGTTAAGATGTGGTAAAAGAGCGTTTCTTTTTGTCATATGAAATACAGGTCCTGTAATCTGTTTAAAATCCGGGTTTTCCCAATCGGAAGCATGAACCCAGGAGTGAGGTGGAGAATAACATCCTGGATTCCAGTGCACTGCACCATTTGTTTCTAATTTGTGTTCTAACAATACGTTTTTCCCCTGTTTCATAAATATGGTAAAAAAAGCACCGCTTTTATCATCAAGGTCTATTTTAAACATATTGTTTTCAACGGTTTGTCCAATTTCCGGCCCTGATATTTGAAGGTCAGATGTATAAAATGGTTTTAATGCATCTGGATTGCCATAAAATACAAGATAAACTTTTTCAGAATATGGTAGAACATCTGCAAAAAATGCAACATCCAGGGTAGTGGTTGGTAAATATCTTATTATTCTCTTCCCGGTATCTTTATCAACTTCAACTTTGTTGATTAGTTTTCGGTTGTTCCAGGTGTATATGTTATAAACCTGGCTCGGGATTTCTCTGTAAGGATTTTTATTTCTTCTCAATTTATACGGGTCAATTTCAATGACTCTGATTTCTTTTTCGGGGTCTGTTAAACGGTCGGCATACAGTGCCATCTTTATATGAACAGGTTCCTGCACACGCTTTATACCATCTGTTTCTTTTAGAATAACAGTGGCATAATATTTCCAGTCATTATTCCAGTATCCCCGGCCATTTTCCGCGTATCCTTTTGCGTTAAGTACAACCGGTTTATCATTTTCATCTGTTCCTTTTACTGTAAGAGAATACCATTTACCTTTTTCCCAGTTGCAACGAACTGTTATGCTGAGGTCTGTGTTACCGGTAACCTTTTTATCATAAGCATTATCTCCATCATCAGTCATCTTGAAATCTCTCACTTCTATGTTATTTACAGATACCTCTTTTACTTCAAAGGCAGGAAATTTATCTCTGGAAAATGTATATGAAAGATAATAGTATGGGAAATTTGATGATGGGTACCCAAATTTCATTTGAACTTCAGGACTTATGATTTTAAGATTTACATTTTTTTTATCACCATTAAGTGTGATGTTGTATTGTTTTTTTGGAACCCATTTAAGAGGAAAAAGTATATTATTGCCATCTACTTTAAACTTTTTTACAGGTAAGTCATTTATTTTAACGGAATTCAATTTTATTCCGTTTATTTCTTTTGTATCAGATTTAATCACCGTATAACGAGAATTAAATGTTTTATCAGGATATCTGAATTCAACATTTTTTACAGGTGCAGTTGATGATACAGAAATTTCAATCATTTTTCCTGAACGTGTTTTACCATAAGCTTTCACAGTATATTTCCTGTTGTATTTCCAGTTTGCAGTACACATAATAACGAGGTCATCTATTCCATTAGATTCTTTGAATTTTGAAAACCTGTAATTGTTTAATACAACAAATTTTTTGACTTCTCTGTTATTGACCATAACTTTCGTAATTTTGCAGGCAGGAACTTTCTCAAAAGGAAAAGTTGCTTTAATATCATAATAATAACCATAGTAGTTTGTCTTATAGAAGAATTCTATATCGGATTTTCCTTTTACTCCGGGCTCAAATCGACCTGAACTTCGTGGAAAACCTTTTTTATAAAAGCTTCTTGGAACCTGTGATTTTAGAGGAGATACTGATAAAAAAAGAATGAATATTGTAATAATAAAAATTAAATTATTTCTTTTCATAATTGTAATGTCTCCATATTTATATTTATAATCTGGTTTATGAATCGTTTCTCAATTTAAGAAAAAATTTCTTAATAATTAAGGCGCATTCCTCCTCGAGGATTCCTGAAATTACATTCACTTTGTGGTTTAATTTATTATCTTCATTGATATTGTATACAGAACCGAATGCTCCACTTTTAGGGTCTTTTGCACCGAATATAAGGTTTTCGAGCCTTGAAAGAATAATTGCACCTGAACACATAACGCAGGGTTCAAGGGTAACATACATTGAACAATTTTCAAGGAATTTTGAGCCTATCGTATTAACTGCAGAGGTTATTGCGATAATTTCAGCATGAGCAGTAGGGTCTTTTAGTTTTTCTACCTGATTATATCCCTTGCCGATAATTTTTCCATTATGAATAATAACAGCACCAACAGGTATTTCATTTTTTGTATAAGCTTTTTCAGCTTCTTTTAGAGCAATCTTCATCCAGTGAATGTGTGTTTTTATCATAATTAAAGATAAAAAGGCATAATTGTAAACTCAAGTATTTTTTAATTTCATTTTATTTTTCTTCACTCATAATCTTCAAGCTCTGAGTTCTGTTTTAATATTTAATAGTTGTTTATAACAATAAATAATTTTATAAGATGTCCACATAATTTAATTGTGTGCAATGAATAGATTAAATTCAGCCAGTTTTCCTGTAAGACTGATTATTTTCTATAAACTATTTTTCCTTTAATAATGGTCATTTGAACATCAAAATTATTATCAAAAATGGAGATGTCTGCATCTTTTCCAGCGGCAAGGATTCCTTTTTTATTGTCTTCTTTCAATACTCTTGCTGGATTGAGGGTAGCCATTCTTACAGCATCAGTTAAAGGTACGTCTGCTTTTTGAACCATAGTTTTTAGTCCAATATCAAGGGTATGAGTACTGCCGGCAAGGGTTCCATTATCTAAAAAAGCCCTGTTCCCCTTCACAAATACTCTTTTACCATTAATGTTATATTCTCCATCTCCTTTTCCTGTTGCTTTCATAGCATCACTGATAAGAATTATTCCATTAGCACCTTTCAATTTATAGAGTAGCTTTATAACAGCAGGATGAACATGAATACCGTCAGCTATTAGCTGGGTTTTTAGTTCGGGCATCAGTAAAGCTCCAACAAGAACATCTGGTTTTCTATGTCTGATTGGATTCATTGCATTGAAAATATGTGTAACCTGTGTTATCCCATTATCAATGGCAGTTTCTATTTCATCAAAACTCGCAGCAGAATGACCTATTGAAAGAACAATATTATCCTTCACAGCTTTGCGAATTATCTTCATTCCGTTATTAACTTCAGGAGCGATTGTCATTAATCTTATAAATCCTTTACCAGCGTTTTTCATAATTCTCCATACTTCAGGGTCTGGTTCCAACATATAATCCGGGTTCATTGCCCCACACATTTCTCTGTTTAAAAAGGGACCTTCAAGATGAAGCCCCTTCAATACAGGGTTTCTATCTTTTTTTAAGCAATATTCTGCTATATACTTGATGTATTTAGTAAATTTTTCAAAAGGTCTCGGGTCAATAGTCGCCAGAACCCCTGTTATACCATGCTCAATGAGGTAGTTAAATATTTCTTCAAGCTCTTCAGAAGTTGCACCAGCGAAATCAAACCCATTTGCGCCATGAATGTGAAGGTCTATAAAGCCCGGAGAACAGATTAACCCACCAAGGTCAATAACTTTTACTCTTTTTTGAATAGAAACATCACTCTTTCTACCGAGCTCAATAATCCGACTTTTTTCGATTAAGATTGTTCCATTTGTGATAATTCGGAAAGGGGTGATAATTTCTGCATTAATCAGAGCATATTTCATTTTTAAAACGTTTCTTTTACAAAATTTACGGCGTTTCTGAATATTTTAATTCCCTGCCCCTCTTCTGGTAGTTTATTATCGATTTTCAGCCTCACCCAGTTAGGGTGATTAAAGGGGCTCCAGTATGCCTCCGGGTGGGGCATTAAACCGAAAATCCTGCCAGTCGGGTCGCAAATTCCTGTTATTGCCTCAATAGAACCGTTGGGATTGTAAGGATATTCACTGGTGGGAAGTCCATCACGGGGGTCTATAAACTGGAGTACAACCTGATTATTCCTGAATAAAGATAATATAACATCTTCATCCTCTGTATAGAATTTACCTTCACCGTGCCTTACGGGAAGATACATCATATCAATTCCTCTTGTAAATACACAGTTAGATTTTTTGTTTACAGTCAGGTGAACCCATCTATCTTCGTAATGGCCGGAATCATTCATAGTTAAAGTAACCTTCTGATTTCTATAATCTCCATTTAAACCCGGAAGAATCCCGAGCTTTGTCATTACCTGAAAACCATTGCAGATTCCAATAATTAACTTTCCATCAGATATAAATTTTTGTAGTGATTTTTCAAGATTATATTTAAACTTGTTAGCAACAACTTTTCCTGCAGATATATGGTCTCCAAAGGAAAATCCCCCTACAAAGGCCATAATATGATATTCATCCATAGATTTTTCACCGAGCAGAAGGTCATTTAAGTGAACCTGTTCGGGTTCTCCCCCCGCCAGTCTGAACGCAAATTCTGTTTCTTTTTCACAATTAAAACCGTATCCGGTAATTATGAGAACTTTTGGCTTGACCATAACTTTCTCACTCCTGTATCATTGAATAAAATCTATAACTCTTTAAATG
>QNDJ01000076.1 GCA_003644825.1 Candidatus Zhuqueibacterota bacterium
ATGCCTGACCTACAGTTCTGGTTATATTATATTCATAGTTCGTGAATAGTTTCCACATAATAAAGAGATTGCTTCGTCCATACGGACTCGCAATGACAATTCAAGTTTTAAACAAGAGCTCCGATAGGAGCAGTATGTTAACAGGTCAGGCAGGGATGCCTGACCTGCATCCTGTGTTCAATTACATTCGCAGAACAAGTAATCATTCAAAAATGGTTTTTACACAGTCGGGAGATTTGTCTGCAACGACAGTTGAGGTGGTATTACTTTTACAGTTTTCTTAAAATAATAATATTGGACGTTTAATAAATAAAATTTTATAAGTCATTCTTTTCTATCTAACAATTGGGATAAATTTCCTCATATAAATGGTACTACAATTTTTCAATGTAAACTATGATTTCTCCACAAGAGATTTCAATACAGCAAGATTCTCAATGTCTTCCTTCATATCTGGTCCTTTTGGGGTTTCAAGAATTTTAGGTATGTTCACAAATCGCTCATCATTCATTATAAATCTGAATGCTTCCAACCCTAAAAATCCTTTACCAATATGTTCGTGTCTATCAATTTTTGAACCAAGTTCCTTTTTTGAATCATTCAAATGAATAACCTTCAATTTTTCCATACCTATAACTTCATCAAACTCCTTCATTGTTTTATTGTAAGCCTTTTCATCTCTTATATCATATCCAGCAGCAAAAGTATGAGCAGTATCATAACAGCAACCAAACCTATTTTTATCCATAACACTGTCAATAATTCGGGCAATATGTTCAAATCTATAACCAAGGTTTGTTCCCTGTCCTGCAGTAGTCTCAAGGCAAATAATTACTTTAAAACCTTTGCTTCTTTCCAGTAACTGATTAAAAGAATCGATTAAAACCTTCATACCTTCATCTTCTCCAGCGCCAAGGTGAGCCCCTGGATGCATTACAAGATATGGTATATTAAGAAGTTCGCATCTTTCCATCTCAATAAAAAAAGATTCAATAGATTTTTTCAGCACTTCTTTTCTGTTTGCAGCAAGATTTATAAGATACGAATCATGGGCAACAATCGGGTTAATATGATATTTTACACGATTTTGTTTAAACCTTAATATTTCATCATCTTTTAGTTCTTTAGCTTTCCATTGGTTATTACTTTTAGTAAAAATCTGAATAGAAGAACATCCAATGCTATATCCCCTTTCTATTGATTTATCAACCCCTCCTGCAATTGACATATGTGCACCTAAAAGCATTTTTTCACCTCTTATTAAAAAAACGCAAAAAGCCCTTTTAAAATAAAAAGGGCAATCAAACCAAATTTATGCTGACCAAGCCTATTCTAATCTTTTTTCTTCTTTACGTAATTTACTTTATCTTTCAGATTATTTTTCTCTAATGATGATTTAATACCAGTAGAATCTATTGAAGAGGATTTAAGATTATTTGATTGAGAAAAAGAGCTAATTTTGTTTACATTATTCAATCCCTGTGATGTAACTTTAACCGGTGGAATAGCAATTGGTTGGCCCGCTTTGTTATTAATCACTTTATCACTCACAATATTTTTTTCATTGAACTTACTTTCAACTTTAGAGGTGTTATTCTGAATAATTGTGATAACAGAAATCAAAGCAATAACACCTACAAGTGCACCTATAGCTGGTTTCACAGGAAAAGAATTAATGGAAAAAAGTCTTTTATCATTGAATTTTTTCACATTATTAAGTTCGCTTTTAAGTCTTTCTCTTAACAGGATTTCAAACCTCGGAGAAGCCTGAACTTTTCTCAGATTTTTCAAATAATTCTTAATAGTTAAAGTCCTTTTCACAATTAAAGAACAATCATTACAGGATGCTAAATGCTCTTCAATCTCAGCCTTTAAGAATTGTGAAACATCCCCGTCAATATAATCTGATATAAAAGATTGAAACTCTTTACAACTGATCATAGGCAATTCTCCATTATTTTTTCGAATCCTTTAATAATTCACTTAATTTTTCCTGAAGTTTCAACCTGCCCCGATTCACTCTTGACTTTACTGTTCCTAAAGGGATCTTTGCTATATTACTTATTTCTTCATAAGAAAGTTCCTGAATATCTCTTAAAATTATAACTTCTTTAAATTTTTTTGATAAAGAATTAATTGCCTTTTGTATCATTTCATCTTGAATTGAGAGGTCAACTCTCTCTTCAGGTCCTTTTTTCAAATCCCGAAGCTCATAGTCTTTATTGTTATATCCTAAATTACTTATGGACAGTAATTTTCTTCTTTTTCTTCTCCGAAGCTCTGTTTTTGCCAGGTTTCCGGTTATTGTATATATCCAGGTAGAAAATTTCGCTACATTTTTATATGCATCTTTCTTCCTAAATACCCTGAGAAAAGTTTCCTGAACAATATCCTCAGAATCTTCAAGGTCACCTAAAAATCGGTAGGCAAAATTAATTAACTGATCTTTATACCTTTTAACAATAAGGTCAAATGCATACAGATCTCCATTCTGAAATCTCTCTATTAGCTCCTCGTCTGAAGGCGTTAAATCTTCTTTATCTGACTCTGATTTCATTTATCTAACAATTATTATAATATTAAAGTTCCAATTTTTTTATTTATTTTGTAATTTACACAAATTGTAAACTAAAACTGTTCCTATAGTTAAATTATTTTGATAACTCCTCTTTGAGTTATAATCAGCTTCAAGGAGAAATTCAAAGCTTTTCTTTATAGATTCTTCAGAAAAATTCTCTGCCTCTTTAAGATAATTCTTCCAGTAAAATGGAGCCACTCCTATCTCCTTTCGTAAATCATCTGTATTTTTTTTTAATGACTTCGAAAAAACTATTCTTCCTATAATACTCATATACCACCCAATCATACGGATTATTTTTTGCAAAGGTTCGCCAAGTTCAATCATTCTTGAAACTATATAAAGTGCTTTAAGAGTATTTTTTTCTCCAATAGCTCTATTAAGCTCAAAAACGCTAAATTTCCTGGTAGTTCCCACAACATTTTCTACATCTTCAACCTCTATTTTATTTCTTTCTCCTATATATAACAGGCATTTATCAATCTCATTTGCTATAGTACGAATATTTAAACCAACACTTTCGAACATTAACATTACCGCTTCTTCAGATATATTTTTCCCTGATATATACACTCTTTCTTTTATCCAGGTAAGTATGTCTCTTTCATAAAATTTCTTACATTCAAAATGACAGGATTTATTCTTAAGTTTTTCAAAAAATTTTATCCCTGTTGGAAGTTTACCAGCCTCAAAAATCAATACAGTAGTTTCATTTGGTGAATCTAAATATCTATTTAACAGGCCTATTATCCGGGAATTTAATCTATCACAATCTTTTATAACAACACTCTTATAAGGAGAAAACATTGAGTAAGAAGTAATACAATTATACAGTTCCCCACCTTCAACTTCATCACCATAAAACGTATTTACATTGAAACCTCTTGTTTCTTTCCTAAAACATTTATTCAGAATAAGATTTATTGTTTCTTCCCTTAAAAACTCCTCTTCACCAGTTATTAAATATAATGGTTCAAGTTTATTTGAAACAATTTCTTTCAGGCTTTTAATTTTCTTCATTCTCTTTTTTTCTTTTTTCTTTTTTCATAGCAATACCCGCAGAAACAACAAATCCCCCCCATATTATACAACCAAAAATAATAAAACTTACTATAGCAGATGTTTCCATATTATTCAACCTTAAAGTTAAAATTTCTTTTCATAAGCCAGTTATTCAACAAAATAAAAATTATGAAAATTAAACCCCATTGAAGTACACAGGTTCCTACGCTACCCGGGAAAAATGGGTTCCACCAGGTTCTCGGATTACCAGAAATAGCAACAGAAAACCACCATACAATTAAAAATAAAAACTCAAGTGGTATAAGAAATTTTACAATAAAATCAAACCATTTTCCAACTGTAACTTCATTACCTATAGTATTTACAAGATTATCACGGAATTTTACCACTCCATATTTAATTGCTGCAAGGGCAATAAACATTCCACTCACCAATAAACCTAAACCCCAGACCCAGTCCTGATTTTCAAAAAATCTTATATAAAGTGCCGAAGGAATACCAAAAATAAACGCAGAAATTCCGACTATCATAATTGAGTTTTTACGAGATAAACCAATATCCATCACATTTCGTGTAGCAAGTTCTATCTGCGCTATTAAAGAAGATAAAGCCGCAAATGAAAGTGCAAGAAAAAATATTACCTGAAAAATTCTACCAAAAACCATCTGGTTAAACAAAGCTGGAAACCATATAAAACTGAGGCCTGTATTTGCTGGTCCTGTTTGCTGAATTAAATCCATTGCCTCCGCTGGCCTTAATGCAAATACAATACATACAACAGATATTCCAGCCAATAATGAAGCAGAATTATTTCCAAATCCCGTTATAATTGAATTCAATACTATATCTTCTTTCTTTTTGACATATACCGCATAAGTTAACAGTAAACCCCAGCCAGCACCTGTTGACCAGGCCGATTGAGTAAGCCCCTGAAGCCATATTTTATAGTCCAGCAAATCAGATAATTTGACTTTGAACATAAAATTTAACCCAGATGAAGCCCCCGGTAATGTTATACTTCTTATAGCAGCTATTACCAAAAGAATAAATAATGAAGGTATTAAATATTTATTTACTTTTTCAATTCCTCTTACAACTCCACGATAGATAATATACGAACCTATTAGCATCGAGAAAAAATGAAAAATTAAAGGTTGATATTTTGTTCCTATGAAATGATTCCAGTATGGTAATCCATCCGAAAAATTTAGTTCACCCAGAATTGAAGCAACAAGATATTTAAGACACCAACCCATAACTACTGAATAATAAAAAGTTATTGCTGTGGCACAGAATCCAACATACCCCCCCATCCATCCAAATCCTCTTCCCATTATGGTTCCAAATGCACCAATCGTTCCTTTTCTTGACTCTTTTCCCATAGCAAATTCAAGAACAAGTAACGGAATAGACCAGAGAAAAAGAAATATCACCCAGGGTATTAAAAAAGATCCACCGTGATTTGTTGCAATAATTCTGGGAAAACGCCAGATGTTTCCTGTTCCAACTGCCATTCCAAGAGCTGTAAGAATTAACCCCCATCTCGAACTAAAAACCTCTTTTTTCTCCATATCTCATTTACCCCTTCATTAACAAAATGCAAAATAATACAAACTAATTAAACCAACGATAAAACAGTATATGCTGAATAAATGAAATTTGCCATCAATTGTCATTTTCATCAAAACCTTTATTGCCCAGTATCCAGAAATAAACGCTATGACAAAACCACCTGACAGGTTTAATACTTCTATACTACTGATTCCCTGATAAAACAAATTTAAAACCTCTTTAAAAGTAACTCCTAAAATTACAGGAACAGAAAGAAAAAATGAAAACTTCACCGCAGTTTCTCTCGGCAAACCCAGAAAAAGACCACCAGAAATTGTTAATCCGGAGCGCGAAATACCAGGAAATACTGCAAGTGCCTGACATATACCAACAATAAACGACTCCTTTATTCCAAGATTTATATTTTTCTCTCCTGAAATCTTCGTTAAATAAAGAACAATTCCTGTAAAAATCAGAAAAATTGATACAAGTTCAGGTTTATTAAAAGCCTTTACAACTATATCCTCAATAAAAAATCCAGAAATCCCTGCAGGTATAGAACCTACAATAATAGCCACAGCAAGCCTAAAATTATATTCTTTTTGAAATTTATTCTTTAGATAATCTCTCTTTAATATTTTAATATCAAAAACAGAAACTATAATATTTAAAAAATCTTTCCAGAAAACAACCAGCAAAGCTATTAATGTTGCAAAATGCAAAAAAACTTCATTAATTAAACTATTATTGTTTCCACCAACAAGAGCTTCAAAAATAGCAAGATGGCCAGAACTGGATACCGGAAGAAATTCAGTTAAACCCTGAATCAAACCAGAAATTAATGAATTAATCAATCCCTAACACACTCTTAAAATTCTATTTTGAAAAAATATACCTTTAAATCGAAAAACTTTCAAGTAAAAAATAAAAATTGACTTTCTAACAATAAAGCCCAATTATACCGATCATTCTCCCTTTTAAACTTTTATCTCTCCTATATGAATAAAATAATTCGGCATTACAACTTGTGCAAAACGGAGAAATCTCAATATTATTCAATTTCACTCCCTCATTTATAAGCCGGTCTGTAACTATGCCTGTCAAATCTAATCTAACTTTATTTTTTTTCTCCTTCCTAATATATTTCGAGCCAAATGATAGAGCATCTTCCTTATCAAACTCATAACAACACTGTTTTATATGAGGACCAATTACACAATATAAATTATTAACATTAAAAGATTCTATTTCCTTTTCCAAAATATTTAATGACTTTTCAATTATTCCTTTTTTCAACCCCTTCCATCCGCAGTGAACAAGCCCGATTAACTCTATCTTTGGTATGTAGAAATATACTGGAACACAATCTGCAACAGTTATAACAAGAAAATTTCTCTTTTCAAATGTAAACATTCCATCTCCACATCCCCTAAAACCGCTTTTCTTAACCAGTTTTACAACATTGCTGTGAGTCTGCTTCAGATATGATATATTACTCAAAGGAACTCCAATGGAATCAAATAATTTTTCTTGATATAGAACCCAGTGTTTTTTTTCATTAGATATACTATATGTTTGTGTTTTTCTTGTAGTTACAGCAGCAAATATATTTTTAAATTCTTTGAAAATATTAAACTTAATAATCAAATTACATTTAACCTCTTCAAAATACATCCTGAATATTCTTTATATTAGAAGAGAAATTAAAATAAATGAAATTAATATTCAGAAATTTAATCTTTTTTTATACCTAAATTCATACTTCCAGTTCTATAACCTTCCAGATCAACAGTAATATATAAATATCCAAGGTTTTTAAAAAACTTTACAATATTTTCTCTTATTTGAGGGTTTAATA
>QNDJ01000077.1 GCA_003644825.1 Candidatus Zhuqueibacterota bacterium
ACTTTTAGTATTTTTAATTCTATTCATAATTCCAGGTTGTTCGAAAAACATAACTTCATCATCTGAAAATAAAGGCGTATTAAAAATTAACCTGACAGATGCACCTGGAAACTATGAAGCAGTAAATATAACTTTTTCTGAAGTAAGTGTAAAATTTGAAAACGACTGGAAGATTATAAATAATCAAACTCAAACATTTAATTTACTTACTCTTACTAATGGGAAAACTGCCCTTCTTGGAGAATCGGAATTGGAACCTGGAAAATATAACCAGATCAGGCTAAAAATTTCAGCAGCCGAAGTAGTCTATAAAGGGCAGACCTTCACGTTAACCGTTCCAAGTGGTGCTCATTCAGGTCTTAAATTTGGCCCATCATTCAATATAGAACCAGGTATCACTTATAAATTAATAGTTGATTTTGATGCCAACAAATCAATTGTCCCCCAGGGACAAAGGAATAATTATAAAGGTTTCATTTTAAAACCATTTATCAGGGTAATTCCAGAAGCAGAAACAGGTGCTATTTCAGGGACTGTAGCTAATGGTGAAAATTCACCAATTGCTTATGCAATCGCTGGAACTGATACAGTAACTTCCACTGTTGTTGATACAACAACTTGTAACTTTGTTTTAGGTTATCTCCCGGAAGGATTATATACTGTAAATATTACAGACACAGAAGGAAAAAGTTATACAAAATCAGGAGTTACTGTTACAGCGGGAAAAACTACAAGTATTGGAGAAATAACATTAAAATAATAAATCAAAATAAATAAAAGGTGGAGTATAAAAATGAAACACAAAATAAAAAATTTCTGTCAGATGATATATTTCAGCATAATATTTATATTAACATTTATTTTTGCTGTTTATTCCAGCAGCAATGCTCAAAAAATAACACACGGAAGGAACAACAACCATCCACCCAGGATAACCAGTTCTCCTGTTAAAAAAGCATATCAGGATTCACTGTATATATACCAGGTTACTGCAGAAGATTCAGATGGAGACAGTCTAATTTTTTCTTTAAGGATTGCTCCTGAAGGGATGACTATTGATAGTCTAACCGGATTAATAAAATGGAAACCTCCTGCTAACATTCATAAATTACAATGGGTGGTTATTCAGGTAACAGACGGGATAGATTCAGATGTTCAAACTTTTATAATTATAGTTTGGAAAAAATCTGATAAAAATTCAACCTATTGCATATCACACACTCCAAGGATAATCAGTTTACCTGTAAGGCATGCATATCAGGGCTATTTATACACCTATCAGGTTATAGCAAAAGACCCGGATGGAGATACTATAACTTTTTCATTACGGTTAGCTCCTTCTGGAATGAAAATAGACTCAACCACAGGGCTTATTACATGGATTCCATCAGAAGAAATATACGGAACAAAAAAAGTAATTATAGTGGTAAGTGATGGTAATTATGAATGCATCCAGTATTTTCATATATTTGTTCATAAAATCCGAACGACACCACCATCAACTGAAAATGAAAATCTAATAATAACAAGTTTACCGGAACACATTGCAGTAAAAGACTCTTTATATACATATCAGGTAACAGCTGTTTCTAAAGATACATCTGCAACATTAAAATTTTACCTGATCAGAGGTCCCGAAGAGATGGATATAGATAGTTTAACAGGAATTATAACGTGGATACCGTCATCAAAAGACTCAGGAGCAAAAAAAATAAAAATAATGGTCAGTGATGGTTCGAATATAGCATATCAATCTTTCAAAATTGTAGTTTTTCAAAGCATTCCTCCTGGATTTCTTCAGGCTATTGCTAATGATACCTGCACGGTCTTTTTCAATTTTATGAATAAAGGAAAAGCAGCAATAAAATTCAGAAAAAATGGTAGAATGATAGGAAATAATCTTAGATTAAGATTTTATGGAAATACTGCTCCTGGAGAAATAACAACAGATGATACTCTCAACCGGGCACCAATATATTTAAAAATTGAACCTGAAATAACCGATATACCCGGTGAAGGATTTGAAGCAGACATTTCCATAGAATATACAACTGAACAGCTTGAAGAATGTGGAGTTACAAATGCTGAAAACCTGACTTTTGCATATTTCAATGAAGAAGATTCTACCTGGGTTCCTAAAAAGACAGAAATAAATACAAAAAATAACACTGCAAGTACTACAACAAATCATTTCTCTATATGGGTTTTAGCAGACAAAAGTAATTTTGAGACTTCAGAAATAAATTCAATAAACCATATACCTGATAATTTCCTTTTACAACAGAATTATCCAAATCCATTCAATCCAGAAACAAAAATTTCATATCAAATTCCATTCACTACAAAAGTAACAATAAAAGTATACAACTTACTCGGACAGGAAATAATAACCCTTGTAAATAAAAAACAGGTAAAAGGAAAATACCAGGTAAAATGGAACGGCAGAGACAGAACAGGAAATATGGTAAGCTCTGGAGTATATATATATCAGATAAAAGCCGGAAACTTTATTCAAGCTAAAAAAATGATGTTTATAAAATAAATGTTGACTATTACAATATAAAACTATATATTCTAAATAAGTGATAATTGAAGTTCAGGAAATTTATTAAAGATTAATCGACTTAAACAAAAATTCATATCTGAAAACTGGCTTATCTTTACCCTTTCATATATTGACACTGAAATTTCACAGTATCGAAAAATTTTTTTACTGTTCGAACAGGTTCAAAAATCGAATTAAATTTCAATTTTGTGATGTAGGTCATTTTAACACAAATTTTACTCGTATACATTTAATAAAGAGAGCAAAAAACTTAAATAAAGTTTCATTTAATAAACAAAGGGGTAGTTATGAAATATTTTAAAATTTTATGTGTAACAATATTTTTATTGTTAATTATTAGTAGCATAAATTATGCACAAACACAGAGATGGTCAACAGCAACATCAATGAATTACCCGAGAGATAGGTTGTCCGTTGCTTCAGCAGGAGGATATATTTATGCAATCGGGGGAAGAAACAGCACGAGTGATTCTTTAAATTATGTTGAAAAGTTTGATGGGTCATCCTGGACAGACATAACCGGAACATATCCTCTACCTATGGGTGTGAGCGGTGCGGCTACTGCTGTTCTAAATGATACAATCTATATAATAGGAGGAAAAACTGCCGGTGGAATTGATACAAATACTGTTCAGGTTTTCTCAGGAAACTCCTGGGAAACAAGAACTCCAATGAATTCCTCAAGAGAAGGAGCTTCTGCTGTAGTTTACAATGGTAAAATCTATGTATTTGGTGGATATCATTCAGGAACCCCTACAAATACCTGCGAAGTATATGACCCTGTTACTGGAACCTGGACCACACAATCTTCTACTATACCAAACAGTATAGCCTATGCAACCGCCCAGCTAGCCAACAATGACACAATATATATATTTGGAGGTGAAGATAACATTGGAGCTACAAATACCACCTATGCTTATGACCCGAATACTGACCAGTGGACAACCAAATCTAATATTGTTAACAACCTAACTTCTCTTGTTTCAATAAAAGACTCTTACGGATATATTTATTTAATTGGGGGAATGGATGAAAATTCAAATATACAGGGAAATTTAAATATATACCAGTACTGGGAAGATAACTGGATGGGTGGAGACCAGATAATTGAACCAAGAGCTGGTACTGGTGTGGATACCCTCAACAATTTAGTATACATTATTGGTGGAAAAGGACAGGATGGTAACTTTAAAAACACTGTCGTGGCATTCAATCCGGAAGTCCCAACATCTCCTGGAATCGGCGTCGAGTTTATTAATGAAAATTATGTTAAAATAAATTTTGGGTTATGGGAACATGATATCGATTACATTATCGTTTATAGAAGCGAAACTATGGGATTTATACCAGCTCCATCAGATTCTATTGGTATTGTAAAATGGTCTCAGGGAGAATGTTCATTTTCTGATTCTTCAATTAATAGTTTTACACCATATTACTACAGAGCTACATCTGTTGATTCCCAGAAAAATAAAAGTGATTTTTCTTCCGAAAAAGGTATAATATCTTATCCCGATCCATACATTACACTAAATCCATTATCGACAGCAAGAATGAATCATACGAGTGCTCCTATTTTTACTTCTCAGGGAGACTCAATATTTATTATCGGTGGATTCGATGGAACAAATTCACTGAGTTCTGTTGAAAAATACTCAAAAGACAATAATGTTTTAATTTCAGGAACAAATCTTCCTTCATCAATACAAAATGCAGCAATCGCAACTTATAATAATAATATATATTTATTTGGTGGATATGATGGAACCTCTGTTGTTAACAGCGTTTTAATGTTTGATTCTGAACAGGATACCTGGGTAAGTAAAACATCCTTTACTAATGCAAGGCAATATGCATCTGCCTGTGAGTTTAATGGAAAAATCTACTTAATTGGTGGTAAGGATGGATCATCAACGTATGTTAAAACAGTTGAAATCTATGACCCTGTAACAGACACCTGGACAACAGCAACAAATCAATCCCCAGAATTATCTTGTTTTGCACTTGTTAGAAGTGAAAGTAAAATCTATGCGTTAGGTGGATTTAACTTCGACAATAATCCTGAAAATAACATTTACGAATACAATCCAGATACTGATGAATGGCAGAATATCGGTGGTTTATCAATCAATGTTGGAGGTCATGTTGCAGCTTATAATGATAATAGAATATATGTATTCGGTGGAAGAAGATCCTCCGACAGTAATGATTACTCTTCATCAGTCCAGTTATACGACATCGAAAAAAATTACTCGTATGAAACAAATACACTTCCTACAGGTAGATATTTCCTCAGTGCTGCCACTTCTGGCTATGAAATATTTCTCAGTGGTGGAACTCAGGACGGTACAAATCCTATGAACACATTTGAAATATTTAAGATTCCACTCGTTACAGTCAGGGTTTCAATGCCAACAGATTTAAGAGCTTTACCAGGTGATACAATCATTGTACCAATAGATATAAAAACAGAACTTGGTGGACAGGTCCTCAGCATCCAGGGTAAAATACACATAGATACAACAAAAATCAGGTGTGTTAAAGTGGATTCAAATGATACCGACTTTACGAATGGGTTCACAGCCTCTGTAAATACTGCACAGCCCGATACAATCAAATTTTCACTTGCTTCAAGTCAACCATTCACTGGAACTGGAAAACTACTAACAATGAAAATGGTTCTCGATAGCTCTATTGCTGCTGAAGAAAATATAATTTTAGAGTTTACCAATTTTGAACTAAATGAAGGACCACCCTGGGCAGACACTTCTAATGGAAAAATCGTTGTTAAAGCCCTCACCGGTGATGTTAGTTTAAATAATGAAATCAACGCCTACGATGCTTCCCTGGTTTTACAGCACACTGTAAATATAATTTTTCTCACAGGATTTGGAGAAATTGCCGCTGATGTTACAGGAAATGGAACAATCTCTGCCTATGACGCAGCACTTATATTACAATTCTCTGCAGGAATTATCAACACATTTCCGGTTGACCAGCAGAGTTTACCTAAAATTATTCCAGCTATTGAATCCCCAATCATCGCAAAAACAGAACACTTAGATAACTTAACTGTTATTTCCCTGTACTCAAATGGCAAATCAAATATATTTTCATTATATTTTAAATTGAATTATGGTCCAAATATAAAGTTCTCTAAAGTAAAAGAAACTGATTTATCCAGAAATTATATTACTGCTGTAAATTCCAAGGGAAATTCTTTAATATTTGCAATGGCAGGAAGCAAACCTGTATCAAAAAAAGGTAAAATATTAGAACTTTGCTTTATCAATTCTTCCAATTCGGAAAAAGTAAACTTTAAGTTTTCAGATTTTACGATAAATGAATCCAAAACAAAGCTTGAATTTCTATCAGATAAGACTCCTTTAAAATTTGATTTAATGCAAAACTACCCCAATCCATTCAACCCGGAAACCATAATTTCATACCAGCTAAAAAATGATACCAGAGTACTGATTTCTATTTATAATATTCTTGGTCAGGAAGTAAAAACCCTTATTAAAGATTTTAAAAAAGCCGGTTTTCACAAGGTAAAATGGGATGGCAGAGATAATAACAACAACAGGGTTGCAAGTGGAGTTTACATAGTTAAATTAAAAGCAGGTAATTTTATTAAATCAAAGAAAATATTACTGATAAAATAAAATCATCGAACAAGGGAGAATTTCTTCTCCCTTGTTTACTTTTTTCTTATATCTATATCTCCATTAAGAGTAGAAATACTGATTCTTGCACCGCCACCATTAATTTTCCCTGTTATTTTTCTTGATCTCCAGTCTATATTCCATCGTCTTCTTTCTTTAAAAGCGAATTCTATTTCAAAGTCGGAAAAAAATCTATTTTTAGGTGCCTCTGCTATTATATCAGCCCTGGAATCTTCTGGAATATAAATAGTAATATCACCATTTGTCGATTCAAAATCATAAACACCATCGGTATCAATTGTGGTTTCAACAAAGATTTTCCCATTCATAGATTCAGCTTTAATCCATTCACAACTTGAATCTTCGATTCTAATTTCTCTATTCAAACTTTCACAATCTATTCTGCCTTTCGCTTTCAAAATTGAAACTCTTCCATTCAAACTCTTAGCATAAATTTTTCCCACAACATTTTTAATAATAATTTTTCCATTCAGACTTTCAGCACTAACTTCACCAGATATATTATAAACCTCAATCGTTCCATTTGTACTTTCTAAATCAACATCCGATTCTTCAGGAATAATTAAAGATAAGTCTACAGTGTAGTTAAAACTTCTATTATACCATCTTCTTTCAGGGTATAACACTTCCAGTGAAAATTTATTACTTTTTTTATAAATTTCCAGTTCTACTTTTTCACTCCTCAATCTCCTTTTGATTGCAGAAACAAACACACTATCCTTATTCCATGTATTAATCTTTATATAAC
>QNDJ01000078.1 GCA_003644825.1 Candidatus Zhuqueibacterota bacterium
ATATTGACATTGTCTTTCAAAAATTAAAAAATTTTTTCTTTACAAAAGTTATTTATTATGTTATATTTCAAAAATAAAATTTCTATATCTGAAACATAAAATGATAATGGAATCAGAAGTAGATTTTTTACCTTCAGTAGTGCACATACAGTATAGCTCACAAGCACATGTTGTTCCAGTTATCCGTAATTTTCTTTAAAAAATAAGGTGCAAAATTATTCACTCCAGGGGGTGAATAAAATTGCATTGCTGTTAAAAAGGTTTTTAAAGTAATACTTTTAATGAATGATATAACTTACGCTGTTTTACATCATTTAAAAAATATAAAATATTTTTGTAATCTGGTATAAAATTTGTAGTATAATAATATATTAATTAAAATAAGGAGGGATTGATGAAAAGTAAAATTTCAATCTTTCTCGTTTGTATTTTGCTCTTGTTTTCCACCCTTGCTGTTGCACAGGAAAGAGCCATAATTAAAGGTACAGTGAAAGATGCAGAAGGCAATCCACTGTATGGTGCAAATGTCTACATTAAAGGTATTGAGATTGGGGCAAGAATTAATCTTGGATCTGCAACTCTTCCTGAGGGTGATTATGAGTTCATTGTTCCCGGCAAGTATGTTAAAGGTCAAGAGGTAACCCTGTATTCATCTTTTATGGGTTATAAGCTTGCTAAAACAACTATTACTTTAAAATCCGGTACTATTACTCAAGATTTTGTAATGGAACTGGACGTTCTTGATATGGATGCTGTAGTAGTAACGGGTCTAATTGACGAAACACCCAGGAAAAAGCTTGCTTTTACTGTAGACAAAGTAGAAAAAGAAGCTCTTGAATTAGCACCAGCTGTCAATGCTGGAAATGCAATTAGAGGAAAGGTTGCAAGTGCTGTTGTAAGGAGTGGAGGCGGAAGGCCTGGTGATGGTGTGTCCATCAGGCTTCGTGGTGCAACGAGTATTTCTCTAAGTAATTCTCCTCTGATTATTGTAGATGGTGTTATTACTAATGCAAGTATACGGGACATAGATGCTATGGATATTGAAAGCATTGAGGTGGTAAAAGGAGCAGCGGCTTCTTCCCTGTATGGGTCAAGGGCAGCAGCCGGAGTTATTCAGATTAAAACCAGGCGTGGAACCGGTCTCAAGCTCAATCAAACTCGAATACTTATCAGAAACGAATATGGATTCAACCAGATTGCTCGTATGGTAAAACTGTCGAGGCATCATCACTACAAGGTTAATGAACACAACCAGTTCATCGATAATGATGGTAATGTTCTGAAAACTTTTGATGAATTGAAGAGGCGGGTTGTGGATGATGACAATATTATAGATAATGAATACGAAAAAACTTATGACCAGTTTGACCTGTATTTTGACCCTGGAACTTTCTATACGAATACTGCTTCGATAAGTCATAATACAAGAAATACGAACTTCAGGGTTTCTTTCACCAATATGCAGGAGAGTGGAATTGTTAAAGCTCTTAAGGGCTATAATCGTAAGAATGCCCGTATAAACCTTGATCATACCA
Organism: Candidatus Zhuqueibacterota bacterium; assembly: GCA_003644825.1. GTDB lineage: Bacteria > SM23-31 > SM23-31 > B21-G16 > B21-G16 > B21-G16. The sequence continues at coordinate 1,536 of QNDJ01000078.1, forward strand.
TTCAGGAGGGGCTGAATTTTTCTATGAATGGATATTTTGCTCAGTCCTGGAGGGATAGAGAGGGAGGTGTTAATCCCTGGTATAGCCTTATGTTCCAGCCTGCAAATGCTAATTTGCTCCAGAAAAATGCCGACGGAACACCTTATATAATCCAGGTTGACCCTTTCATTATTGAAGAAAATCCACTCTATGCGTTCCATAATATTGATTATGAGGACAGACGTTTAAGAATAATGGGAAGTTTCAGTCTGCGATATACACCAACTTACTGGTTCAATCTTGAGGCTAATTTCAGTTATGACAGGTCAGACAGAAATTCAAATCAATATGTTCCTAAAGGCTATAAAACAATTGATGCTTCAACCCTGAATATGGGAAGATACAGAAAAAGTAATGCCTATAATCAGGCAATTAATACAAGTATTACAGCCTCCTTCAATAAGGCTTTTGGGGACCTCGGGACAAAGGCAAAACTGAGATATCTTTACGAATCCCAGCATAATGATAGCTTTACTGCAACCGGCCAGGACCTTGTTGTTAAAGGAGTAAAAAGTTTCGGTGTTGTGCAGGGTGAAAAAATGCTGAGTTCTTATATGACCGATATTCGTTCATTAGGATACTATTTCGTTGGTGGTGCGGATTATAAGGAAAGATATATTATGGACTTCCTGCTCAGGCGAGATGGGAGTTCATTGTTTGGTCCAGAAAATAGATGGAATACATACTATCGTATCAGTGGAGCCTGGCGTGTAGCTCAGGAACCCTGGTGGTTTACTGATAAAATTAATGAGTTAAAACTGCGTTATTCTTTAGGAACAGCAGGAGGAAGACCTTCTTTTGCAGCCCAGTATGAAACATTCAGTGTTTCTGCAGGCTCTGTTTCCAAGAGTACTCTTGGAAATAAAAGGCTTAAACCCCAGCTTTCTATTGAGCAGGAAATCGGTATTGATATAGCATTTCTGGACAGGTTTTCTTTTGATTTTACCTATGCTAACACAGAGACAAGAGATCAGATTCTTTCGGTTCCTCTTGCCGGTTATTATGGATACACAAGCCAGTACCAGAATGCTGGTACATTACGTTCCTGGACATTTGAGTCAAGCCTTAATGCTGTAATCTTAAGTAAGAGAGATTACAGCTGGTCTGCAAGGCTAATTTTTGACAGAACAAGACAGAAAATTTTGAAATTAAACAGACCCCCCTGGAGAGGTGGACCCAATAATAATTTCTACTACAGAGAAGGAGAGATTTTTGGGAGGCTATACGGAGATAAATTTATGACAAGCCTCAATGAGTTGAAAACCTATAAAGGTGGTATTCATGCAAATAGTATGGACCAATTCCAGATTAATGATGATGGTCTTCTTGTACCTGTTGGTTCAGGCAAAAGCTGGAAAGATGGGTTGAGTAAAAACCTGTGGGGCACAAAGGTTACCATTGATGGTGTTGTTTATGATTGGGGACTTCCCATTAAATATGAGAATGAGGAAGGGAAAACATTCTGGCCGATAGGAAATGTTATTCCGGACTTCAATCTGGCATTCACAAACAACTTCAGATGGAAAGGATTTCAGGTATATGTTCTGTTTGATGCATCGATTGGTGGAGATATTTATAATGAAACGAGGCAATGGAGCTACAGGGAACTCAATCATGGTGATTGTGACCAGGCTGGTAAACCAGAATATGCAAAAAAACCAACCTACTACTTATCCAAGTTATACAATGTAAATGCAAATATTAGCTGGTTTGTTGAAAGTGGAACTTTCGTTAAGTTGAGAGAGATGAACGTTAGATATACGTTTACCAGAGCCCAGTTGAATAAATTGTTTGGAGGATTTCTCGGGAGAACATTCAGCAGGGTTTCACTGGGCATAATAGGTCGTAATTTGTATACCTGGACGAAATATACAGGCTGGGATCCTGATGTAGGTACAAGTGATGCTACAATTTACAGAATAGATGATTTTGGATATCCACATTTCAGGACTTTTACAGGATTTCTGGAATTTGAATTTTAATCAGGAGAAAATTTTAATACAGGGGTATCCATATACGGGTGCCCCTGCAAAAATTTTATTAAGAAATTTAATGTGGAGGCAGTATGAAAAAGTTAATAGTTTTTAATATTCTGCTTTTGTTTTTTTTCTTTTTAACATTATGCTCCACAGATCTTAGCGTACAGAATGAAAACAATCCAGATGCTGCAAGGGCTCTTTCTGAACCAAAAGATGTGGAGGGGTTGATTGGAGGCTCATATAGAAACTGGTGGAGCAATACCCAGAAATCATACCCGGGAATGGCTTTGGGTGTAGCTGCCTGGGAAATTACATCATCCTGGGGTAATTTTGGTATGCAGAATGCTGGCACCGAGCCAAGAATGCCCTATGATAATAGACCAACAGGAAGATACAGAACGGCAGAATATCCCTGGTATGGTATGTACAGGTCAATATCTGCTGTTAATGATGGTCTGGTAGCAATTAATAAGGGATTGAAAATAGGAGAGGACGGAAAAGATAATCCTCGGGCAAAGGCTTTTGCGAAATTTGTTCAGGGTATATCTCATGGTTTTCTTGGTTGTTTTATTGACAAAGCATTTATATTTACAGAGGATGTTGACCTTGAGACAACCCAGCTTGAACTTAAACCTTATAACGAGGTAGTACAGGCAGCAGTTCAGATGCTTGAGGAATGCATTCAAATCTGTGAGAGTAACAGTTTTACACTGCCGGATACCTGGATAAATGGTTTACCATTAACTAATACTGAACTTGCACAGCTTGCCCATTCTTACATTGCTCGTTTTCTTCTTCAGGTTGCTCGCAGCCCAGAGGAAAGAGCACAAACCGATTGGAATAAAATTCTGGAACACTGCAATCAGGGTATTGTAACAGATTTTGCACCTATAGGTGATGGCGATTACTGGTGGGACCGTTTGAAATATCAGGGACAGCATCCTACCTGGGTCAGGGCTTCCTATCATACCATAGGTGTTCTTGATAAATCAGGAAATTTCCAGAAATGGATTAATACTCCAGTAGCTGACCGCTCATATATTTACATAACTGTGGATGATAAAAGAATTACCAATGGTGACCCTAAAAGTAATGGGACCGATTTTGGTTACTATGGACCTTGCCAATTCAGACCAGATCGTGGAACGTACTTCTTCTCTTATTATATGCATAATCGTTACAAATATCACTATGATAATGGTGCAACCGGTCCTATGCCAGCATTTATAGTTACAGAACTTAACCTGATTAAAGCTGAAGCAATGTATGAACTTGGTATGAGTGGTGTTGCTGATATTATAAATCAAACCAGAGTGGGAAGAGGACATCTTCCTCCGGCAACGGATAGCGATTCTGACCTGTTAGAAAAGTTGAAATACGAAAAGAGAATCGAAACTTTTCTTACCGGTAGTTGTATTGCTTTTTATGATGACAGACGATGGGGTGACCTGACTCCAGGAACACCAATTCATTACCCTGTTCCTGGAAAGGAACTTGAGATTCTTCAAATGGAAATTTACACCTTCGGTGGTGCTGGCAATCCTGGTTCTGCACCAAAATTGAGCAATCTGCCAATTGATATATCGTTGATTCCTAAACCGGAAGGCTCTTTACGAAAAGTTGATGCAGGACTAAAATTAGAATAGATAATATAAAAAAAATCTGAGAAGATACAGTATATAAGCTAAGATATGGACGGGCAGAGGCAAACTATATATTTATAGTTTGATAATGCCCGTCTTATATTGAATTTCAACAGGTATAAACAATTTTATTCTTTATATTTGAATTTCTGATTCCTATTATGAAAAGCCAGGCAGAGATGCCTGAAATTTATTTTACACCATTCTAAATTTTTTATATTTTTTCAGGAACAGATTTTTATGAATTGAAGTATAAAAATAGAGATGATTTATTTTAAATTGAGGATATTTTAAATGAAACGTTCGTCAATTTTTATTTTAATTATATCGATTATTTTTTTAATTTTGCCTCTTTTCATTAATTGTTCGGGCTCTTTTGGTGGGAAAACTAGTGGAAGATTCAGAACTAATTTAGGGCTTGTTACCAGCTATGATTTTAATGAAAAAACTTTTCGCATTCTTAATAAATATCAGTATGATGTTGTTCGAACGGAACAGACACCTGAAGAACAGTATGTAGAGACTCAATGGAAGGACCATCTTCCTTATGCGGATGAGCAGGAACTTGGTGTTGTAGCTTCAAGAACGAGAATTATACTCAGGGCAAGGCCAAGAACAAGAAGTGAAACACGGGAACAGACTGTAAAAAGCCAGAATATGGAGGAACTACCCGTAGTAGGTGGTGGAAAAGTGCTGGCAGGTTTGAATAGAGTTGAATTTGTGGCTGAGTATATGGTTCAACTTCAGGATAATCTTGAATGGCAACAAATCCCGATGACAAAGGCAGTAAAAAAATATCTGAGAAGAGTTGCTGATGAATTAAAAATGGAATATGTTACTGGAATAAGAAAATTTTAAATTTTTTTCGGTCAGGCGTGATGCCTGACCGAAAATTATTGCTTAATTAAATTTATACAATGAGCATTTCTTCTCGAGTTTTTTAACATAACATATCACCTCTATTAAGCCTTCATCAAAATCTGGTGTCATTACGAGCCCCATACGGAGTGAAGTAATCTTTTCAATAATCAGGAAATATTATAAGATAAATAGAATAAATACTCTTAATACAGATGTATCATATCAAAAGTCGTAGGTCAGGCATCCCTGCCTGACCTGTTACATATCGCTCCTATCGGAGCTCTCAAATAAAACAATATCCATCCTTGCAAAGTAATATTTATTAACTTAACCGCAATTATACAGTTAAAAAACACGAAAAGAAACCGCAAAGGGCGCAAAAAAGGCGCAACCATAAAGTCAGGAAGTTCGAAGAGAATATATCACTATACATTATGGAAGTTTTAATAGAACCAAAAAACCTACAAAAATATATTTTTCATACAATATATGAATATCACAAATAAAAACATAAATAGTATATCAAGCATCTTGCTTGACAAAAAACAGTAAGTCAAGCATCTTGCTTGACAAAAAAAAACCTATAATATTATGGTTTTTTAAACAATTCAGGAACACATTCAAATAAAGTTTAAGTAAATTAACGAAGTTTGTTTTTAAATTAACCCTGTTATGGACGAAATACCTGTTGCAAAAATGGTAAAAAACAATTGAGTTCTGTTAGAGGCTACAAAAAATATAGATTTAATCTCAATTATATGTTTAAAAATAACAAAAGTTCTTTTAATATAAATTAGTTTAATACGTTTAATTCTTTTTTTATACTACCAGAATAACACTACCAGAATCGAATTCTGGTAGTGGATTAAGAAAATCTGGAAGTCTCTGAAGAGACTATTTTG
>QNDJ01000079.1 GCA_003644825.1 Candidatus Zhuqueibacterota bacterium
AGGAAAGCAAAAAATTAATGTATAAAATATTTTATAAACATCCCTTCTATTCTTTAATAACCTTATAAATTCTCTCGTAAGCCTGGATTTCATTGGGGTTAAGAAGTTTTCCGAATTTGCTGCCTTCCGGTGATTTCATAATTAAAAATTTGGCATATTTTTCCAGTCTATCTTTATCAGGGATGTATAATCTATCAGAAGAGCCCTTCACAGATACAAGATTAAACTGATTTAGTTTTTGCAGCCTCGAATCAAGAACATCCTCAGTGATTCCAAGAAGGTTACACACTTCATCTCTAACCAGTCTAAGATTCACCGATTTTCCTCTTTCTTCGGTTAGCCCATATTCTTCTACTAAGAGTCCAATAGTTTTAATTATACTGTAATCAAGAGAAATCCTTGTTTTCGGTTTTATACCCTTTTTTGTTTTTATAATTCTCTGAGCTATTGTTTTAATGATAGTTACAAGCCATTCAGGGACTTTTCTGAACTGTGATTCCAAGGTTTTTTTATTTACAACAACGACTTCAGTATCTTCAATTGCTTTAATGCTTGTAGTTCTTACAGGATCTCCAAAAAGTGCCATTTCTCCAAAAAACGATTTTGCTCCAAGAATCTCAAGAACTATCTGGTCATCTCCCATTTCTCTTATACTTTCAACCTTCCCAGATGTTATTATATACATTTCTCTTCCGATATCCCCCTCATGATAAATGAACTCACCTGCCTGAAAATTTAATTTATTCATAAAAATCCATTCTCGGTTTTATTATTCAATCTATTTAATTAAATCCACAAGAATAGCTTTCTGGACATGGAGCCTGTTTTCAGCCTCATCAAATACAACAGAATTGGGTCCATCAATTACTTCATCAGTTATTTCTTCTTCTCTATGAGCAGGAAGGCAGTGCATTACAAGGCAATCATCTTTAGCTTCACTTAATAATTTACTGTCGATTCTAAATCCATCAAAAGCTTTTTTCTTTTCATCAGCATCTTTTTCCTGCCCCATACTAACCCAGACATCAGTGTAAAGCACATCAGCTTTTTTTGCTGCCTCAAAGGGTTCGTGCATTATTCTGAAGTTATTAAAACCTTTCTTTTTAGCAAACTCCATAATGGAAGAATCAGGCTCATAACCAACCGGACAGCACACAATAAGCTCAAAAGGAAATTTTGTACTCATATTAATCCAGGAATTTGCAACATTGTTTCCATCCCCGATAAAAACTATTTTTAAATTATCCACATATTTTTTATGTTCATAAATTGTAAAAAGGTCTGTCATCACCTGACAGGGATGAAGTAAATCCGTCAATCCATTAATTACCGGTATTGTTGCATTTTCAGCAAGTTCGATTATCTCCTTATGAGCAAACAGACGTGCCATAATTCCATCGTTATATCTTGATAGAACCCGGGCAATATCAGCAGTAGATTCTCTTTTCCCCATCTGAATATCGCCAGGAGACAAATATAGAGCATGCCCCCCCAGCTGATACATCCCTACCTCAAAAGAAATCCGCGTTCTGGCTGAAGGCTTCTGAAAAACCATCGCAAGGGTTTTTCCAATTAATGGACAATATCCTTCTCCGGATATTGTTTTCTTCTTTATTTCATCTGTAAGTCTGAATATCTCTTCAATCCATTCTCGCGAATAATCCGCTATAGATATAAAATCTCTTTTCTCCATTTTTATTCCTCAAATTATATTATCTAAAAAGGGAAATTAAAGGATATATCTGCTCAAATCTTCATCCTTAACTATATCTTTTAAAGTTTTTATAACAAATTGTTTTGTGATAGTAATTTTCTTTTTCTTACCATCGGGAGAGCTGTAAAGTATATCTTCCAGTAGAGTAGTCATAATAGTATGAAGTCTTCTTGCTCCGATATTTTCAGTTCTTTCATTGACCTCGCTGGCAGTTTTTGCAATTTCTTTTATAGCACCATCGGTAAAACTAATATCAATTCCTTCAGTCTTCAGAAGGGCAGTATATTGAGAAACAAGGGCATTCCTGGGCTCAGTCAGGATTCTGATAAAATCTTCTGTTGTTAAGCTATCAAGTTCAACTCTGATAGGAAATCTCCCCTGAAGCTCGGGAATTAAATCTGAAGGTTTGGATATATGAAAAGCACCTGAAGCTATAAAAAGAATATGATCCGTTTTTACCATACCATACTTTGTAACGACACTGCATCCCTCAACAACAGGCAATATATCTCTCTGGACTCCTTCTCTTGAAACATCCGGTCCAACCTTGGATTTAGAACCTGCAATCTTATCAATCTCATCTAAAAATACAATACCCGAATTCTCGACCCTTTTAATAGCTTCTGTTATTACTTCATCCATATCTATAAGTTTTTGAGCTTCTTCCTGAACAAGGATTTTTCTTGCTTCAGCAACTGTAATTTTTCTTTTTTTTACCTTCTTCGGTAAAAAACCACCAAAAATCTCCTGAATGTTCAACCCCATTTCTTCTATTCCAATAGGGGAAAATATCTGCATCATAGGATATGATTCTGAATGAATATCAAGTTCTACAAGCCTTGATTCCAGTTTTTTTTCTTCCAGTTGTTTTCTGAGTTTTTCTCTTGTGTTATTCCATTTTTCTTCATTTCTTTCATTATTATTTTTTGACCTGCTTTTTCTATTTCTTTTGTAAGGTAAAAGAAGGTCAAGAATTCTTTCTTCAGCGTGGCTTTCTGCTTTTTTCTGAACCTGTTTTGTTTTTTCTGCTTTTACCATAGATACGGCTAAATCAACCAGGTCTCTGATTATAGACTCAACATCTCTACCAACATATCCCACTTCAGTAAATTTCGATGCTTCGACTTTAATAAAGGGTGCATTTGCCAATTTCGCAAGCCTTCTTGCAATTTCCGTTTTACCAACACCTGTCGGTCCAATTAAAATAATGTTGTTAGGCATAATTTCTTCCCGGAGATGCTCTTCAACCTGCTGTCTCCTCCATCGGTTTCTCATTGCAATAGCAACAGACTTTTTAGCTTTGTCCTGTCCTATAATATATTTATCAAGTTCTTTTACAATTTCCCTGGGAGTCAGTTCTCTCATTAACGCCTCCGTTTTTGTATTTTATCTTTTTTTATCTCTTCGACTATAATCTTATCATTGGTATAAATGCAAATTGAAGAAGCAATTTTCATACTCTCCATCACTATTTCTTTTGCACTGAGGTTAGTATGTTTTTTAAGTACTCTTGCAGCTGCAAGGGCATAAGGGGCACCGGAACCTATAGCAACTATCCCATCATCCGGTTCTATAACATCACCATTACCCGAAATCATCAATACATTCTCGGAATCAGCTACAGCAAGCAAAGCCTCAAGTCTTCTTAAAATTTTATCAGTTCTCCATTCTTTAGCTAATTCAACAGCAGACCTGTATAAATTGCCTTTATACTGTTCAAGTTTTCGTTCAAACTTATCAAATAATGTGAATGCGTCTGCTGCTGTTCCAGCAAAACCTACAAGAACTTTATCATTATATATTTTTCTAACCTTTTTTGAGCCGTGTTTTACAATCGTCTCCCCAACAGTAACCTGACCATCTCCACCAAGAGCAACTTCTCCGTTATGAATAATACTTATAATAGTTGTTGACCTTGATTTTTGACTTTTCATAATAAAAATTTCAAATTTTTCTTCTGAGTCTGGATACAGGTATCATCATTTGTTCCCTGTATTTTGCAACAGTTCTTCTTGCAATCGGGATGCCTTCCTTTGCAAGAATTTTAGCAATTTCGCCATCATTATACGGTTTGCCAGAATTTTCGGCTTCTATTATTTCTCTAATTCTATTTTTTATTCTAAAAGTTGAAACTTCATCACCATCTCTTGTTGTCATTTTTTCACTAAAAAAGAACTTTAATTCAAAAACTCCATAATCAGTTTGCACATATTTGCCATTTGTAACCCTGCTTATCGTGGAAATATCCATCCCTATTGCATCAGCTATATCCTTTAAAATCATTGGTTTTAAATAGTTTCTTCCTTTTTCAAAGAATTCTCTTTGTTTATTTACAATTTCTCGCATAACTTTTAACATTGTAATTTTTCTCTGTTGAATCGAATTTATCAGCCACCTCGCTGACTCTAACTTCTGTCTTATGTATTTTTTTGCATCTTCTGGTGTGCCTTTATTATCAAGAAGCATATTCTTATATGAATTACTAATTCTCAGTTGTGGTATATTACTTTCATTTAAGCTTATAATAAAATCATCTCCGACTTTTTCAACAATTAAATCTGGAATAATATAATTCTGAGAAACCTCGATATATCCTTCACCGGGTTTCGGGTTTAATTTACTGATCTTATTCATAGCCTCTTTAATCTCATTGAGGCTCACATTAATATCTTTTGCTAATTTCTCAAATCTTTTATTTTTAAAATCATCAAAATGCTCCTTTATTATTTTAATGGGAAGAGTATAATCACCTTCTTCTTTTGATTTCAATTGATTCAACAAACATTCCTGCAGATTCCTTGAAGCAATTCCCGGGGGGTCAAAAGTCTGAACAAGTTTAAGAATTTTTTCAACCTTCTCTTTTGATACACTAAACGATTCTGCTATATGGTCAACAGTGCAGGAAAGATATCCATCTTCATTAATATTCCATATTATATATTCACCAATAGCCTGTTCTTTTTCGGATAAATCGTTAAAATGAAGCTGAGAAATTAGATGGTCTGTTAGAGATAACTGAGCAACTTCTGGCCTTGAATATTCTTCCTGAATATTCGAAACCGGCGTTTTATGTTCAAAATTGTCCTCATCATTTAATATTTCATCCCAGTCAATTTCGTTTTCTTCTTCGGAACCTGCTTCATCTTCAACATCATCAAACTCATCTTTCCCGACAATATCTTCTTCTTCATTAATTTCTTCCTGTTCTTCTTCAATATCAATATCTTCTTCAAGAAGAGGATTCAATTCAAGTTCAGCTTTAATTCTCTGCTCAAGAGCAAGCACCGGCATCTGCAACAATGTAGAAAAAAGAACATGCTGTGGTGATAATTTTTGCTGTAAAAATACCTTTTGTTCTAATCTAACCATATTACCTATCCAGTTTGAATTTTTCTCCTAAATATAACTTTCTTGTTTCCTCATCATTGGCAAGAAAATTTGCATCTCCGGACTTCAGAACGACCCCTTCATATAAAAGATAAGCCCTATCAGTGACAGATAAAGTTTCATGAACATTGTGGTCAGTAATTAATACCCCTATATTTTTCTTCTTTAACCTAAAAATAATATTCTGAATTTCTTCAACAGCGATCGGGTCAACTCCCACAAAAGGTTCATCCAGCAACATAAAATGAGGACTGGTTACCAGAGCCCTTGTAATTTCTACCTTTCTTCTTTCCCCTCCTGATAATGTATAAGCTTTGTTTTTTCTTAAATGACTTATATTAAGTTCATTAAGTAGAATTTCAAGTTTTTCTTTTTTTTCGTTTTTTGAAATATTTAGTGTTTCAATAATAGCTTTAATATTCTGTTCAACTGTTAATTTTCTGAAAATTGAGGGTTCCTGAGATAAATAACTTAATCCCATTCTTGCTCTTTTATACATAGGCAAATTTGTAATTTCCTTATCACCAAGAAAAACTTTTCCTTCAGTTGGTTTTATAATTCCAATAATCATATAAAAAGTAGTAGTCTTGCCAGCTCCATTTGGACCAAGTAACCCTACAATCTCGCCCTCGTTCACTTCAATATTAACATTATCGACCACCCTTTTTTTTCCGTATTTTTTTATCAGTCCTTGGGTTCGCAGTTTTCTCTTCATCTTCTTTTACTTTATCTATCATTTCAGGTGGATAAAACTGACCTTCACCACTATTACATACAAGAATCTTTTTTAAATCGCCATTTACAAATTTAATAACAATCTTTTCACCACTTGCTTTATTTGCCCCCTCCATTTTACCATCAGAAAATATATAATAAAGACTTTTCGCATTCTTTCTTGCAACAATACTATCAACAACGCCACCAGTAAAATACATAAAAATAGATTTGCCCTCAAGTTTATTTTTCAAATCTGATTTCCCTGTAGTATCTGCTCTCGAATATATAACAGCATTTTCTTTTGATTCTACTCTATAAATTTCTCTCCCTTTCAAATACAGATTTATTTCATCTGAAATTAATTTATCATCTTTGTAGGTTACATAAGGTTTGCCCGTAAGATGAGCGATTTCACTCTCCCTTAAATATAAAGCTTCAGAACAATAAGCCACGATCACACCTTTTTTTATTCTAACATTTTCCTTTACAAAAAAAGAAGTTGAATCATCAGCTTTAAGAAACTCCATTTTTTCGCCTGAAATAAATATAGAATCACCAGAAACTGTATCTTCCACAACTATAAGGGGATTCCCTTCTAACAAACCATATTCCTTTTTAACAAGATATTTCCCTTTTTCTCCTTCTCCGTATATTCGTTCTTCTTCGTCCCTGAATCTTATATTACCTTTAATAAATACTTCTCCATTATCTTCTATGTATTTCATATAATCACAATGCAATTCTCTTTTCAAATCTTTATAAACAACATTATTCTCTGCTTCGAATATCCTGTCATTATAAAAATATTTTCCCTTTTTTGCCTTCAATATTTTGTTATTCTCAATAATCTTAAATTCTTTATTGCATTTTGCTTCATTTGATTTCACAAGATAAAAAATTTCACTGGAAAACAATTTTCGTTTACCATCAAAAATTCTGACATTTCCCGAGAATTTATAATTTTCCGAATCATCAAAATACCAGGCTGTATCACATTTCATCTCCACATTTTTTCTTACAAGATACACATTCCCCGAAAGTTTTCTCACCAGGCTTCCATTAACCTCATAACTTGAAAGATAATCTGCATTTATAAGTTTTATTTCATCATTGTTTCTATCCTGAGGATAAATCCCTGAAC
>QNDJ01000080.1 GCA_003644825.1 Candidatus Zhuqueibacterota bacterium
CGAGAAGTCCCTTGTGGATTTCCTGAAGAAAATAGGTGAATTCCGAGGATTCAGACCTAACGTTAAAGTTGAAGCACTACTCAAATATGATATTCTAAATATTGATTGGGCATATAAGGTGTTCAAAACACTTGATAAAAAAGGATTCTTCATTAGCCTAACTGATTTACAAGCTAAACTCCATGTTTCATTCATAGACAATCATGGCGTAAATGTTACTGTAGATAAACCTGTTGATTTATTCTCTGAATTATTTGGGAAACCAGAGAAAAGAGTTATAGGAAGACTCGTGAAGTACGATGTTAGAGAGTACGAGTATGTGATTACTCAAATTGTCGGGGGAATTGACGAAGAAGTTATTGAAGAAATAAGAAAAACCATAAGAATAAAGAACCTTGTTATTGAAACTGGAAATGAATTTAAAATAATCAACTGAATTTTTTTAAGTTTTGTATATTTGTTTTAATTATGTGGAAATAAAAGGTTTAGTAAGACCGTGTAAAGACTATGTTTAAACAGATAACTGTTCTATATTCCATTTTTGGTTTTTAATCACAGGTTACTCATTCCTGTTAGACAGAGAAAAGTATCAAAAATATTGATTTTCATACATTCTTAAAAGATTGAAGCATATTTTCATAAAAAATAAAAAAACTTCTGGAACTTTTTTTTATTTATAAAGTTTAACAATACAAATAGTTTAAAGCGAATTTTTCTTTTACCGATAATATAATAAAGGTAGATATAATAGGAAGAACTATATAGAAAGTTCGTTAAAGGTTTTATTTTTAATATAAGGTTATGAGTGGTTATAAATAATAGTACCTTTAACGAGCTTTTTTTATTTTATTGACATAAATTTATTTGTGGCAATTAAATGAATTTTTTATTAATTTTAGGAAGCAAAATATCCTTCTCAATATGTTAAGGGAGGTAAAGGATAATGAAAAGAAATATAATTTTAAGTTTATCAGTATGTTTTATTTTTATGATTTCTGGAAATTTGTTTGCTCAGAGTGAAGCTGCCTGTCCTTCATTATTAATAGCACCTGGTGCAAGGGCTGGTGGAATGGGTGAGGCTAATGTTGCATTGGCTGAGGATGCGACAGCTACATTCTGGAATCCTGCAGGGCTGGGTTTTCAGCGAGGCTGGGAATTATCTGTGATGCATGCAAACTGGTTACCACAATTTCATCTGGGTGACCTTTATTATGATTTTGGAAGCCTTATTCATCACTTTGAAGGATTGGGAACATTTGGACTTCAGGTCATATTTTTAAACCTTGGAGAACAAGAAGGACGGGATGAGTTTGATAATCCAACGGGAACTTTCAACAGTTTTGAAGGTGCTATCGGGCTTTCTTATGGTGTACAACTTTCGGAAAGACTGGCTGTTGGCGGTGGAATGAGATTCATTTATTCAAAACTTGCTGACCAGGGCGTGGGTGCCGAAAGAGGAAAAGGGACAGGCGCTTCTGTAGGTGTTGACCTGGCTTTATTATACAAATTCGGTTTTATAAATGGGCTCTCCTTCGGGGTAAATTTATCAAATATGGGTCCAAAAATTACATATATTGATGCTTCTCAAGCAGACCCGATTCCAACAAACCTGAAATTTGGCTTTGCTTATAAAATATTAAACACTGAATATAATAAGCTTACTATGGTTGTTGATATCAACAAACTGATGGTCGTGAAAAAAACTAATGAAAAAGGCGAAACAACCTCGGATCCCTTCTATAAAGCATTAATAACCGCGTGGACTACAGATGGTTTCAATACCCAGATAAAAAAAGCAAATGCTTCTATTGGCCTTGAATACTGGTATGGGAACTTTTTTGCTTTAAGAGCCGGTTACTTTTACGAGGATATAGGAAAAAGAAGGTTTGCGACTTTTGGTGCTGGAATTAGATATTCGATGTATGGTTTTGATTTTGGATATATTGCAGGTGAACAGGGACATCCTTTAACCGATACAATGAGATTTACTCTGTTAATCAAATTCGGTACAAAGTAAAATTCATAAAAGGAATTTCCCTTTTTTATATGAATAATTATTATAATGTTGAGGAAGATTGTTCTTTTATTGTTTCCTTTATATGTTTTCGGCGTAAATATCTATGCCCAGATAAAGTATGTAAATATCCTTGCAATAAGAGTTGAATTTATAGAAGATAATATAGAGACCACAAACGGTAATGGCAAATTTAATCTCTCGGATACTTCTTCAGCTACAATAGACCCACCTCCTCATAACAAATTATATTTTGAAGACCACCTTGAAGCACTAAAACGATATTTCTATAAGGTTTCAGGTGGAAAAGTTATTATTGGTTATGATGTGTTTCCTGATGGATTGAACGATAGTTATCAACTTCCACACCAGATGAATTATTATAACCCCAATACCACAGAAGAAGAACTTGATATGAGATTGAGCGAACTTTTAAGGGATGCATTCAGGATTTTCGATGAAAAAGAAAATATTGATTACAAAAAATACAATAGTTTTATAGTTTTTCATGCTGGTGTTGGTTCAGATTTTTTACTTGTTTCTCATCCTTCACTTGACCCGACACCAAACGACCTGCCATCAGTTTATTTAGATTTTGAGCATTTAAAAAAGACTATTGGAAAGAATATCCCTGATTTTAAAGGGATTCCAGTCGGAGGTAATAGTTTTTACATAAGAAATGGGCTTATCTTTCCTGAAACAGAGAGTAAAATGGGGATTGAATTAGCGCTTAATGGAATAATAGCTCATCAATTTGCGCATCAACTGGGTCTACCTTCACTTTTTAATACTGGAAATGGAAAACCAGCTATTGGTAAATGGGGATTGATGGACGTTGGTTTTGGTAATTTCAATGGTCTCATTCCACCGAAACCATGTGCCTGGAGCAGGGTGTTTTTAGGCTGGGAAAAACCTGTTGAAATAAATGAAGGAGAAAATCTGGAAATAAGTTCTTCAGAAGTTGATGGTTTCCCTACTATTTACAAAATACCGATAAGTCCTGATGAATATTTTTTAGTTGAAAACAGGGAGAATGATAGAAATAAGGATAGTCTAAAAACAGTTTATAGCCCGAGGGGTGTTCTTCTGGAGGTTGATAATTATGACTGGGATATTCCGGGTTCTGGTATTTTGATATGGCACATTGATGAAAGAATCATTAAAAACAAAATAGAAAATAATAAAATTAACGAAGATATGAAAAATAGAGGTGTAGACCTTGAAGAAGCAGATGGTTCAGAAGATATAGGGGAAAACTTTGAGTTTGTCCTGCCGGGATTTTTCACACCTGAAAATGGTGTTGAAGAAGACGCCTTTTATAAAGGAAATAATGAAGAATTTACTCCATATACATTTCCTAATAGTAATAGTAACAGCGGAGCTTTATCTCACATTTATATAAGTAATATCAGTGAAAAGGGTTCTGTAATGTCATTTTCATTGAGGAAAGATTTTTATGTGAAGGGTTTTCCCGTATTTATCGGGAAAAATGTGAGGTTCAATAACCCGGTCTGGAGTAGAGATTTTCAGGTTTCTAATCTGAAAACATTTACATTAGGTAGTAAAGGTATTTTATGTGCTCTTGATAAAGATGGTAAATCTTTTATAAATTCTTATAAAAAGGAGTTTATTATTAAAATAAACGGTGATACTTTATGGAACGATATTCCTTATTTTTCAAATGTTGGAGATGGAGCCCCATTTTCTCCTATTCTATTTAGAGAGGGTGATTTACAGATTGCTATAGTTACTGATAAAGGAGAGATTGTAAGCTGGAATCTCGAAGACAATAATATGGATGGGGTGGGAGATATCTCTTTTATGAAAAATATAGGTGAAAATATAAATTCAGAGCCTGTTTACTGGAACGGTATAATTATCGGTGATGTTTCAGGGAATATATATTGTTTGAAAAAAAATGGAGAATTGAGATGGAAAACGAATGTTTTTTCTTCTCCAGTTAAAGGTTTTGCTGTTTATAAAGATTCTAAAATGGAAAGACTATTTTCAATTTCAGAAAATGGAGACGCAGTTCTACTTGAAGATGATGGGAATATTCAATGGTGGAAAAATCTTGATGTTAATAATCCGTTTAACCCTTCCATTGGTGATATAACAGGTGATAATATCCCTGAAATTATTGTTTGTGATTCTTCTGGAAATATTGTTTTTCTAAAAGGTAATGGAGATATTCTGGCAGAAAAACATATTCCAGGGAAATATGAGTTTATATCTCCCCCATCTATAGGTGATCTTGATAATGACGGGTTTTCTGAAGTGGTTGTTTGTGGTAAAAAATATATTTATGCTTTTAGTTATTCAGGCAATTTAAAGGATGGATTTCCGGTAAGTTTTGATAGAACCGGCAAGAAAGGAAATATTACCACTATTCCGGTATTATGCGATATGGATGGAGATAGATTTGTTGAAATATTAATTTCGAGTGATAAAGGAGATGTGTATGCTTTTAATTACAAAGGAGAAGTTTTATCAGGTTTTCCATTAACCTGTGGTAGTGGAGTTTCTTCTTCGGTAGTAATTTTGGAAAATCTGGAAAATGGGAATTTACAATTGATGTTAAAGAGTTATAATGGTTATTTGTTTTTATGGGAGTTTCCGATAAAGTATGAATCCACAAAAATACCCTGGGGTGAATATTTACATGATTCTCGACATACTTCTTTAACGAGTGTGTTGAATAAAACACCAATTCAGCCGGGTGGTGAATTAATGCCAAAGAACAGGGTTTATAATTATCCAAATCCTGTTTATGGTAATACTACAACAATAAGATATTACCTGAATTTTTCTGCAGATGTTAATATTTATATATATGATTTAGCAGGAGAGCTGGTAAAGAAAATGAAAGGAACTGGAATCCCCAGGACAGATAATGAGGTTATCTGGGATGTAACAGATGTTCAGAGTGGTGTATATTTAGCTAAAATAACTGCATCTGGTTCAGCTAAGAAAAGCTCGGCAATAATTAAAATTGCAGTATCTAAATGAAAAATCATTTTTCATTAAAGTGATAAAATATACATATAAAATAATCCTGTTCTTGTTTATTATCAATGTTAATAGAGTAGATGCTCAATTTGAGGGGTATAATCATCCCGAGTTAAAATGGAAGACTTTTGAGACGAAACATTTTTTTATACATTTTCATCAGGGTGAAGAAAGAACTCCTTTTCTTGTTGCAAAAATTGCAGAAGAATTATATAAACCTATTACTGAAGCTTATGATTTTGTACCTGATGGTAAAATTCATTTTATAATAAAAGACACCGATGATTACGCAAATGGGGCAGCTTTTTACTATGATAATAAGGTAATAATATGGGCAACCCCTTTTGATTTTGTTCTTAGAGGCACGGTTAACTGGTTGAGAAATGTAGTTTGTCATGAATTAACTCATATGATACAGCTCCAGGCTGCACGAAAAATGCCCCGGAGAGTACCGGCGGTTTATTTTCAGATAATTAATTATGAAGAGGAAAAACGGAAGGATGTTCTTTATGGTTATCCTGATATTATTATTTCTTATCCATTAGCAGGGACAGTTGTTCCGATGTGGTTTGCGGAGGGAATTGCTCAATATGAGACTTCTGTAAATGGCTATGATTACTGGGACTCTCACAGGGATATGATATTGAGGGTCAGGGCTTTAAATAATAATTTACTATCTTTAAAAGAAATAGATGTTTTTGGTAAAGGAAGTATTGGAAATGAAAGCACTTACAATCAGGGGTTTTCTCTTGTTAAATATATTGCTGAAACTTATGGTAAGGATGCTTTAAAGAAATTATCAAAAGAACTTTCTCGGTTTTTTGCTATAACAATGGATAAACCTGTTAGAAATGTTCTTGGTATGAGTATGATGGAGCTTTATAGAGAATGGAAAGAAAAGATTTTATCTGAATACAAAGAAAATACTGGAATAATAAGAAAAAACTTAATTGAAGGTGAAATTATTGAAAAGAAAGGAATATCTAATCTGTTTCCCAGGTGGTCACCTGACTCAGAATCCTTTGCATTTTTAGCAAATAAAGATGGTGATTATATAACCAATACAAATTTATATATAAGGAATAATAGTTCACTGAAGTTAATTAAAAGAGGTGTGTATTCAATACCATCGTGGAGTTCTGATGGAGAAAAAATAACATATTCTAAATTGAAAAAGGATAAAAATGATTCTTTTTTCCTTGATATTTTTATTTATAATCTGAAGAACCACAAAGAAACGAGAATTACAAATAGAATGCGAGCTAATTATCCTGTTTTTTCGCCTGATAACAGGAAGATTGTTTTTGCTGTTGGTAGTGATGGAACATATAATTTAGCTGTAATTGATGTGGAATCTAAAAAAATAAAATTTATAACAGAATTCAAAAATGGAGAGGAGATTTTTACACCGGATTGGTCAGGAGATGGAAAAAAAATAGTTTTTGCAATAGGTAACGGAATTGGAAGGGATATCGCTATTGTAAATTCTGATGGAACTGAGTTTAAATATATCCTTAAAAATGAAGAAGATGAAAGAGACCCTGCATTCAGCCCGGATGGAAAATATATATATTATAGCAGTGATAAAACAGGAATTTTTAATATTTACAGGATGGAATTAAAAACAGGAAAGGTTGAACTGCTAACAAATGTTATAGGTGGAGCATTTATGCCATCAATTAATGAAAGGGGTGAACTGCTATATTCCCTGTATACTGAAGATGGATATAAAATTGCATTGATAAAAAATATAATACCAATTGAACCTTCTAAAAGTGTTTATAAAAGTATTACTGTTCCCGATGCAAAATATAATGATTTTAAATTTAAAAAATACAATGCAATCGACTATAAACCTATTTATTCGAAGACTTTTATCCTGCCCAGGATATTTTTTGATTATGGC
>QNDJ01000081.1 GCA_003644825.1 Candidatus Zhuqueibacterota bacterium
AATTGATACTTATAGGTATAATTGGAATGATGAAATCGAAATATAGTAGAAGAGAATTTATAAAAACAATGGGTGCTGGAACAATTGCTGTTTCAGTGCCTGTTCTAAAATTTAGCAGTAAAAAAGAATCGCGAAAGCCGAACATTATTTTAATTCTTGCAGATGACCTTGGTTATGGAGAAATTGGCTGTTATGGACAGAAGTATATTCGTACACCCAATATTGACAGAATGGCAGCAGAGGGAATTAAATTTACTCAGCATTATTCCGGTTCACCGGTGTGTGCACCTTCACGCTGTGTTTTGCTTACAGGTAAACATACAGGACACAGTTACATCAGAAATAATGGAAGGGTTAAAAATAGAAAACTCGATGAAAGTAAGAGTATATTTCCCGGTCAGAATCCAATACCTGATTCAACTGTAACAATAGCGGAGATTCTCAAGGAACAGGGATATGCAACTTCAGCTATAGGAAAATGGGGGCTGGGGTTTGAAGGCTCAACAGGTGACCCCAATAAACAGGGTTTTGACCTTTTTTATGGTTACCTCTGTCAGATTCATGCTCACAATCATTATCCTCGTTTTCTGTGGAAAAATGGCAAAAAGGTATGGCTTGAAGGAAATGACCGCAAACTAACAGGTAAACATTATGCTCAGGATTTGTTTATTAAAGAAGCATTAAAATTTATAGATGAAAATAAAAATCGTCCATTTTTTCTGTATCTTCCTTTTATTATTCCACATCTTTCTATTCAGGTTCCTGAAGAATCTTTAAATGAATACAAAGGTAAAATTCCCGAAGAACCATATAAACACAGGGGTTACTTGAAGCACCCCTTTCCCAGGGCAGGGTATGCTGCAATGATTACCCATATGGATAAAGGAATTGGAAAGATTATGGAACTGATAAAAAAGCTTGGTCTTGATAATGAAACAATAGTTTTTTTTACCAGTGATAATGGTCCAACATATAATCGTATTGGTGGTTCTGATTCATACTTTTTCAGAAGTGCTGGACCACTGCGGGGTTTAAAAGGGAGCCTGTATGAGGGTGGTATCAGGGTACCGCTGGTTGCCAGATGGCATGGACATATTAAACCGGGAACAATAAGCGACCATATATCTGCTTTCTGGGATTTTTTACCGACCATTTGCGATATTGCTGGTGTAGAAATTCCGAACGATACTGATGGGATTAGTTTTCTGCCTGTATTGACCGGAAAAGGGAAGCAAGAGGAGCACAAATATCTTTACTGGGAGTTTCCTGCCTATGGTGGTCAACAGGCTGTTCGAATGGGCAACTGGAAAGGAATCAGACAGAATATGTTTAAGGGAAATATGAAAATTGAACTGTATAACCTGAAAAAAGATATAGGTGAAAAGCATAATGTTGCTGAACAGTATCCTGAAGTTGTTAATAAAATTGAAAAGATTATGAAAGATGCCCATATTCCCTCGAAACTGTTTAAATTTAAGCAGATTGATGGGGGATAGAGAAATAAACTTAACTTTTTTGATTTTATTAACTTTTATAGTTATATTTTGTTGAGTAAATTATTAAAGAGAGGATTTGTTGACATCAAGATTGAAGAGGATGGTATACCATTGGAAGTGAAAAAAGTTATAAAGGAAAAAGAAGAGATAACAGGGAAGGTTAAAGAAGTTTTTAAGGTAATAAATTTTAAGGTGAAGATGTGAAAATTGAGGAAATAAAAAGAAAGCTAAAGGAATTTAAGGAAGAATTTAAAGGAAAATATAAGATAAAGGAGATAGGAATATTCGGTTCCTATGTTAAGGGTGAGCAGCAGGAAACAAGTGATATAGATATTCTTGTTGAGTTTGAAGAAACTGCAAGATTAAGTCTGTTTGATATTGCAGGTTTAGAAATCGAATTGAGCGACATATTAGGTATAAAAGTGGATTTAATAGAGAGAAAGAATCTAAAACCATATATTAGGCAGCGTATTTTGAGAGAGGTTGTTTATTTATGAAAAGTAGAAATTATAAGGATTCTCTTGAAGATATTTTGAATGCTATCAAAGATATTGATTGTTTTGTTTAAGGTATGGATTTTGATGCTTTTCTAAATAATAAAGAGAAGGCTTTTGCGACTATTTATTGCCTGCAGGTCATTGGAGAAACGGTAAAGAACATACCAGATGAAATAAGAAGAAAATACCCGGAAATACCCTGGTATAAGATAGCTGGAATGAGAAACAGGCTGATTCATGGTTACTTTACTGTTGATTTTGAAAGGGTCTGAGAAACAATAAAACGCGATTTGCCAAATTTAAATAAAGCAGTGAAGAAAATCTTAGAGGAAATATAATTTATGCCTGAATTCAAATGAGAGACAGAAATTAATAAAACAGAAATCGGAAAGATACCGAAAAAGAGTGGAATGTAGATTATATAGTGAGACACATAATATTTTCCTACTACCTTTAAGAATTAATCGTAGGAAGAGGAAATTAATTGAAGGAAATATTGCAAAAATAATCAAAGAACATAATCATCAGGTTTGTAATTTGCCACCAAGAGATATCCGATATATATACAATAGAAAAGAAACAAAGGAAAGTTTTATTGTTAAAATTGAATGCAATGGTAATATATTTGAATTGACCGAAATGTTGAGGATGTAGTTATTTCAAAGATTAAACTAATACTACTATATAGTTCAAACTGTATCCTTGTCAATATCCTTACAAAGTTTATGTGGCTATGATAAATTTTATTTTTATATTCTTTATTAATAATATATCAAAAAATATAACATTTATAAATCAAAATAGAGGGTTATAAAAATGATAGGAAAAAACTTAAAGTTTCTAAACATTTTGTTTTTAATGTTTGTCCTTCCAATTTTTTTCACAGGAGCAACGGCAATGGTTAAGGATTACAGTTTGTTTTCCCCGAATAAAAAGATTGAATTAATTATCAGGATAGGCAATAATATAACTTATGAGGTTATTTTTAATTCGAAAGTTATAGTTATTCCTTCTCCAGTTTCGCTAACTTTAGATGGTAATATGGTGCTTGGCAGAAATCCTGAAGTAGTCAAAGTAAAAAGAAATAGTGTTAATGAAAAGATAATACCTGTGGTGAAGCAAAAATCAAAAGTGATAATTGATAATTTCAATGAAATGAGGATTGATTTCAAGAAAAAGTATTCACTTGTTTTCAGGGTTTATGATGATGGTGTTGCATATCGGTTTGTTACAGGATATGCTGAGGATATAAAGGCTGTTTCTGAAGAAGTGGTGTTTAATTTTCCCGATGATTACAGTGTATATTTTCCTGAGGTGAAAGATTTTCATACCCATCAGGAAAGTTCATATAAATATATTCCATTAAGTAAAATTACACCAGAAAAAATGGGCTATATTCCTGTTCTTGTGGATATAAAAGATGGGCCAAAAGTTGCTATCACTGAGGCTGATTTAGAGGATTATCCTGGAATGTATTTAACCGGTTCAAAAGAATTACCAGCGGGGCTTGTTGGAAAATTTCCCTGTTTTGCTTTAAAGGAAGAAGCAAGGAGTGATAGAGATGTCTATGTAACAGAGAGGGCGGATTTTCTTGCTAAAACAAAAGGAAACCGCAGTTTTCCCTGGAGAGTACTGATTGTTGCTGAGAAGGATGGAGATTTAATTGAAAGCCAGATGGTTTTTAAACTCGCAAAACCATTGCAGTTGAAGGATGTTTCCTGGATTAAACCGGGTAAAGTTGCGTGGGATTGGTGGAATGCGAACAACATCTACGGTGTAGATTTTAAAGCAGGGATAAATACTGAAACTTATAAATACTATATAGATTTTGCCTCTAAATATGGAATTGAATATATTATTTTAGATGAGGGGTGGTATAAATTGGGCAACCTTTTTGATATAAATCCTGAAATTAATATGGAAGAATTAACATCCTATGCGAAGGAAAAGAATGTTGGTATAATTCTGTGGGTTGTCTGGAAAACCCTTGATGACCAGCTTTATGAGGCTCTTGATTTGTTTGAAAAATGGGGCATAAAGGGAATAAAAGTGGATTTTATGCAGAGAGATGACCAATGGATGGTGAACTATTACCACAAAATAGCAAAAGAGACTGCCAAAAGACACCTGGTAGTGGATTTTCACGGTGCATATAAACCCACAGGTTTAAGGAGAGCATATCCAAATGTCCTCACCAGGGAAGGAATAAAGGGTATGGAACACAGTAAATGGAGCAAAGATGCATCTC
This sequence comes from Candidatus Zhuqueibacterota bacterium, assembly GCA_003644825.1. GTDB lineage: Bacteria > SM23-31 > SM23-31 > B21-G16 > B21-G16 > B21-G16. The sequence goes on from QNDJ01000081.1 coordinate 4,242, forward strand.
CTGAACACGACTTGATTATTCCTTTTACAAGGATGCTTGCAGGTCCTATGGATTATACTCCGGGTGCAATGATAAATGCAACTAAAAAGAATTTCAGGCCAGTATTCAACAGACCTATGAGTCAGGGAACAAGGTGTCATCAGCTTGCTATGTATATTGTTTACGAAAGCCCCCTGCAGATGCTTTCCGATTCCCCGTCTAATTACTTGCGGGAAAAAGAGTGTATGGAATTTCTATCCAGGGTGCCAACTGTCTGGGATGAAACTAAAGTTCTGGATGCCAGAGTGGGCGATTATGTTCTTTTGGCAAGAAAAAGCGGCAATGAGTGGTATGTTGGAGCAATGACTGACTGGACTCCGAGAACTCTAAAAGTCGATTTCTCTTTCCTCAAATCAGGAAGTTATACCATTGAAATTTATCAGGATGGAATAAATGCTGACAGGTATGCAGGTGATTATAAAAAAATTGTTAAGAAAATAACAGATAATGATATATTAACCATAAAACTTGCACCCGGTGGTGGTTGGTGTGCAAGAATTTTCAGGACTGATTGAAATTTATCTAAATTGAAAGGGATAAGTTATGAAACGCAGAATTTTCTTAAAAAAAATTGGTCTTGGAGCCGCAGTTCTGGTTAGTTCGAAAGCATTATTTTCTATGATAACAGAAGGGAAAGATAGAAAGCTTAATTTTATAATAATTAATGTGGATGACCTTGGCTGGACAGATGTTACCTGTTATGGTAGTCGATATTATGAGACACCAAATATAGACAGGCTTGCTTCTCAGGGGATGAAATTTACAAATGCTTATGCAGCCTGCGCAGTGTGTTCACCTACCAGAGCCGCAATTATGACAGGTAGATACCCTGCAAGAATAGGGGTTACCGACTGGATACATCATCTTGACCTTGAAGCAAAGATTGCTGAAGGTACCAGAAAAAACCCTGTGAAATATGTTGGAAGTAGAAATAAGAAGCTTTTATGCCCACCAAATCCTTACTGGATGGAACTGGATGAAATTACCATTGCAGAAATTCTTAAACCTGCCGGTTATATAACCTGTCATATTGGTAAATGGCATCTTGGTCCCCGGGCATGGTATCCTGACAAACAGGGGTTCGATATCAATATAGGTGGTTGCGAAATAGGTCAACCACCAACATATTTTGACCCTTATTATCAGAATCCAAGAAGAAGCAGTATTCCAACACTTCCACCACGAAAACAGGGAGAATATCTTACAGACAGGGAAAGTTTTGAGGCTGTGAATTTTATAAAGAGTCACGCGGATAAACCGTTCTTTCTTAATATGTGTCATTATGCTGTTCATACACCTTTGCAGGGAAAAGAGAAACTTGTGGAAAAATATAAAAACAAAAAGAAAACGAACCAGAAAAATCCGATTTATGCAGCAATGATAGAAAGTGTAGACCAATCTGTTGGTAAAATTATGACAGTGCTTGATGAGTTGAACCTGAGTAATCGAACAATTGTGATTTTTACTTCTGATAATGGCGGTTTAAAGGGGTATTCTACTGATAATGCTCCTTTACGTTCTGGAAAGGGGTATCCTTATGAAGGTGGGATAAGGGTACCATTAATTATACGTTGGCAAGGGATTGTTAAAGCCGGTTCAATCTGTGATGAACCTGTTATAAGTATGGATTTTTTCCCAACAATATGTGAAGTTGCAGGATTGGCTCTTCCTGATGATAGGGTGATTGATGGTGAAAGCCTTGTACCATTATTAAAGGGCAGTGGTAAACTTAAGAGAGAAGCGATTTTCTGGCATTTCCCTCATTATCGTGGAAAAGACGTTGTTCCGTATAGTATTGTTAGAAAAGGTGATTGGAAGTTAATAAAAAGGTATGAGGGTAAAAAATTCGAGTTGTTTAACCTTAAGGATGATTTGAGTGAAAAAAATGATCTGTCTGATAAGATGCCCGAAAAAGTTAGGGAACTTGACAAAATACTGGTAAAGTGGTTGAAAGAAACAAAAGCAAAATTACCAAAAGAAAACCCCGATTATGTTAAAAGGCGGTGAATGTCAGCCATAATTTATAGTTTTGAACTGAAAATTTCACTATTTAAACAGGTTTTTATAAATAGTTTTCACATAGTCAGGAGATTGCTTCGTCCATACGGACTCGCAATGACAGGTATGGTTTAATATTGAGCTCCGATAGGAGCGATATGTCTGTAGAATAAGATATAGAGAAAGATACCGAGCTTTGTTAGGAGCGTAATGGAATGTTAAAAACTCTGAAATGGAGATACCTGAGCTATGGAAATGTTGTTTAATTCTTTTTCTGCACCAGAATCAAATTCTGGTGCTGGATAGGTCCATTGGTAAGTCATTAAAATGACTGTTTTAAAGTTATTATAACTTTATCATTAGAAATCCTAATAATAGTCTCTTTAGAGACTTCCATAATGTTTTATCCACTAACAGAATTTAATTCTTGTAATGATGTTCTGATATTATACAAACAGTGAATTACGTAGATTAAACGAATTTGTGTTTAAAAATACTGCTTATCTTTTTAACAGTATGGTTTTGGTTATAATAATTAAATCTCAAGCTGGAAGCTTGAGATACACTGATCCATAATTAAATTGATATTTTTATGCCG
>QNDJ01000082.1 GCA_003644825.1 Candidatus Zhuqueibacterota bacterium
AATATAGTTAATTCAACGGAGGAGACTGTTATGAGAAATCTGTTGAGAACATTTCTTATTTTCATTTTATTAATACTCTTTAACCACAGCATATATCCCTTTCAGAGAGAAGAAATAGATAAATTAAAAAAGGAAGTTATAAATTATATTGAAAAGAAAAAAGATTTAATAATATCAATGGGTGATTCAATCTGGGAATATGCTGAAACCGGTTTGAAAGAGTATAAATCAGTGCGCTTCTTATAAGTGTTCTTGAAAGAAATGGTTTTACAATTACCAGGAATGTTGCAGGTATGCCAACAGCATTTGTAGCGAGTTATGGGGAAGGAGAACCGGTTATTGGTATTCTTGCTGAATATGATGCTCTGCCGGGGTTATCTCAGAAGAGAGGGAGTTATAAAAAAGAGCCAGAGAAACCTGGAGAACCCGGCCATGGATGTGGTCATAATATATTTGGTGCAGGATGTACAGGTGCGGCTATTGCTGTAAAAAGAATAATGGAAAATCATAACCTTGAAGGAACTGTGAAGCTATTTGGATGCCCGGCTGAAGAAACTCTGATAGGGAAAGTATTTATGGCTAAATCGGGGTGTTTTGATGGTCTGGATGCTGCAATAACCTGGCATCCGGGAAGTAAAAACCAGGTTTCTCTGGGAAGCAGTCAGGCAATGAATAGCTTTACAGTAGAATTTTATGGAAAGACTGCCCATGCTGCTGCTGACCCCTGGGATGGAAGAAGTGCCCTCGATGCCGTAGAAATGATGGATTTCGGTATTAATCTGTTAAGAGAACACGTTAGACCCACTGCTCGAATCCATTATGTTATTACCAGTGGTGGAAAAGCACCAAATGTTGTTCCTGATTATGCAAAGGTATGGTACTATGTTAGAGATAAAGATAGAAAAAACGTTGATGAAAATTATGAAAGAATTATGAAGATAGTTAAAGGAGCAGCTATAGCTACGGAAACAACCTTTAAGGTTAACCTTATAACCGGAGTTCATAGTGCCCTTGCTTGTAGAACCATTGCAGAAGTTCTTTACAAGAATTTGAAATATGCAGGCCCACCAGTATTCACTGATGAAGAACAGGAATTCGCAAAGAAAATCCAGAAAGAACTCGGTGTTCCTGAGAAAGGATTGAGTAAAAAAATAGAAGAATTTAAAAAACCTGAAGGCCCTTCAGGTGGTTCTACAGATGTGGCTGAAGTTAGCTGGATTACACCTACAGCACAATTCAATGCAGTGAGCTGGCCTCTCGGGGCACCGGGTCATAGCTGGGCAATTGTTACTTCTGTTGGTTCGTCAATCGGACATAAAGGAGCTATAACTGCATCCAAGGTAATTGCTCTTTCTGTTCTGGATTTACTCCTTGATAAAAGTATTATTATGAAAGCTCAAAAGGAATGGAGAGAAAAAACTAAAGGTATGAAATATAAAAGCCCTGTTCCAGCAGATAAGAAACCACCAGTTGAAAATTGATGTAAAAACTATCGTATGATATAATATACCGCTCCTGTGGAGCTCATTTTTTCTTTTACTACAAACATATTATCTCTGAAGGGGTTTGAAAGAAAAAATTAATTAGGCTGGTTTCTACTTATTTGAAAAAGTATAATAATATTCGCTACAAAGTTTGTGTCTTCTTTGATTTTTCTCCGTTTTCAAGATTATTTTAATAATACTGGAACATCAAGGTTGTTTTATCTATATTCGGTTAAGAAAGTTTTATTCTCAATTTATTAACGAAATTATGGGCAACTCTTGTAGTTTCAGGTAATCGGTATTTTTTACAACAGGAGAGAACTATATTAATACTGTTATCAATGTCTATTTTATATCCTGGAGAAACATAGAGAGGTTTGACATTATCTTTTGTTCTTACAATTGCCCCGATTTTTTTTTCTTTATAAAACAAATAAACGAAGTCCCCCTTTTTTGTTCCTAAATTTTCGTAGTTCTCCCCGACAAGTTTACTCTTAGCACATCCGATAGAAGGGATATTCAGAAGTAGACCGAGATGAGATGCCAGCCCGATTCCTCTGGGGTGAGCAATGCCCTGTCCATCACAGATTATCAAATCAGGTATATTCTTCAGCTTTCTGCAAGCCTCAATTAACGGTGGAACTTCTCTGAAACTTAGCAAACCCGGGATATATGGGAATGCGGCTGCACCAATGAACCAGGATTCTTCTAAAATCTGAAGGTCTGGATAAGAAAATATAATAATAGCAGCATATAATTTGTTAGTTTTTTTCGAATATGAGACGTCAGTTCCACCAATTTTTCTTATTGTTTTTTCTTTGAAGTTGAAAATGAGTTTCTTTTTCAGATTTTTTTGTAATGAAATAGCCTCTTTTGGTGTTAAATTCCACCTGTGAATCATTTCAATTTTCATTTTTATATCAGTTAAAAGAGTTCATCAATTATAAGTTCTTTAAGATAAGTATATCGGTTTACAACTTTGTTATTGTTTACAGCTATGTACAGGGCTTTTTTTGTGCCAACAATAATGATAAGTTCTTTTGCCCGGGTAACCGCAGTATAAAGTAGATTTCTTTGAAGCATTATGTAATGCTGTGTGGTAAGAGGCATAACTACAGCTTTGTATTCACTTCCCTGGGTTTTATGGACAGTAGCTGCATAGGATAATGTAAGTTCGTCGAGTTCATTAAATTCGTAAGGGACTTTTTTCCCGTCAAAGTTTACAACCAAATACTGGTTTTCAAGGTCTATTTTTATTATTCTTCCAATATCACCATTAAATACTTCTTTGTTGTAGTTATTTTTAATCTGCATTACCTTATCGCCATTTCTGAACAGTTTAGTTCCTCTTTTAATTTCGATTTTTCCTGGATTCAGGCTGTTCTGTAGTATTTTATTTAAATGATGAGCCCCTGTTTCTCCTTTATACATAGGCGTTATCACCTGAATATCAGTAAAGGGAGAGTATCTATACCTGTATGGAAGCCTTTTCACCACAAGTTCTTTTATAACTTCAGCGGTTTCATTTGCTTCATTTTTATATATGAAGAAGAAATTGCTGTTTTTTTCAGTTTTTAACTCCGGGACAATTCCTCTGTTAATTTTATGAGCATTTGTGATAATTGTACTTTCAGCGGACTGCCTGAATACCTTTTCCAGTTTCACTACATCAATTTCCCTTGAATCTATTAAATCTTTCAATATGTTTCCCGGCCCTACCGATGGCAACTGGTCGGCATCTCCGATTAATATAACCCTGCTTTCATCAGGGATTCCCCTGAGCAAGCTGAACATCAGGGGTGTATCTATCATCGAGCTCTCATCAACAATAAATACATCCTTTTTAAGGGGTCTATTTTCATTTCTCATAAATTTCATTAATTTTGGATTAAATTCCAGCAATCGATGTATGGTTTTAGCCTCTCTTTTTGTTGTTTCTTCAAGTCGTTTAGCGGCTCTTCCTGTGGGTGCACAGAGGGCTACCTTCAGATTTTTTCTTTCAAAAAGTTCTATTATTCCTTTGATGATGGTTGTTTTTCCCGTTCCGGGTCCCCCGGTTAGAATCAAGAATTTTGAATTTACAGCCTTTAATATTGCCTTTTTTTGTTCTTCCTCATACTGTATTTTATTTTTTATTTCAATTAAGAAAATTTCATCTTTGATTTTTTCTTCCGGGATAAAATCTGTCTTTTTCGATAAAATATTTTTAATTTTTTTTGCTATTCCTTTTTCTGCTTCATAAAGATAGGGAAGATAGGCTCTATCTTTCTCGATAACCAACTTTTTTTCTTCTTTTAAAAGCTTATTCAGACCATCTTTTACATTTTTTATATTTACATCTAAGATTTCTGATGCATTTTTTAGCAGAATCTCAACAGGTATGTATGTGTGACCTTCTTCGGTTATTTCTCGCATTATATGTATTAATCCTGCCATAATTCTTCTGATGGAGTTTTTATCTGTACCTGTATCTCTGGCGATTTTATCTGCAGTTTTAAAACCAATCCCTTCGATATCATAAATCAACTGGTAAGGGTCATTTTTAAGAACATTTATTGCATTATCCTGATAAGTATTGATTATTTTTATTGCGTTATTTGTTCCGATGTTATGGGATTGCAGGAAAATCATAATATCTTTAATGGCTTTTTGTTCCTGCCAGCTTTTTTTAATTAATTTTAACCGTTCTTTCCCAATGCCTTCAACTTTTCTCAAAAGGGAAGGTGATTTATCGAGGATTTCAAGGGTTTTTTCTTTGAACTGTTCAACAATTCTTTTTGCAAATACAGGTCCAATTCCTTTGATTAAGCCTGAGCCTAAATAACGCTGAATGTCTTCAGTTTCAACGGGTGTAATTGACCTGAAATTGTCTACAAGGAACTGTTTTCCATATTTTTGATGGTTTTTCCATTCACCCTTTAGTTCTGCTGGTTCACCCGCATTGAGAGGTGAAAAATAACCTGTAATAACAGTATCAGTTAATGGACTACCTGAAAGCTTGAATCTTGCAACTGTAAAACCGTTATCTGGATTTTGATAGATTATTTTATGTATTGTTCCTTTAATAGTTTCCACCCGAGAAATCCTTTAAAACTTACATTTTTTCAAGGGGCTCTATGCCGAGAAGTTTTAGACCTTCTTTTAATACAATTAATGAAGCTTTACAGAGATTTACCCTTCCTGCTGTTAATTTTTTATTACCTGCGTTAAGAATGGAATGGTCATGATAAAATTTATTAAAAGCTTTAGCTACATTAAAAAGATAATTTGCCACCCTGGAGATATTATATGAGGATGCTGATTCGAAGACAATATCCGGGAATTTAGCCAGCAATTTTGATAGTTGAATTTCTTCAGGTGTGGTCATTAGAGAATAATCTGGAGATTCATTTATTTTGTTTCCCCCCATTCTCATAACACTGGATATTCTGGCGTGAGTATACTGAACATAAGGACCTGTAGTTCCTTCGAAAGAAATGGATTCTTCAGGATTAAAAAATATATCTTTTAAGGGATGAACCTTTAACAGGAAGTATTTTATTGCCCCTATTCCGATAGATTCAGCTATTTTTTCGAGTTCTTCTCCGTGTATATTTCTGTTTCTTTTCATTATTTCATTTTTAGCAAGCTGATGAAGTTCATCCATAAGATTGTCAGCATCGACGACCTTTCCTTCTCTGGACTTCATTTTTCCTTCAGGAAGATATACCATTCCATATCCGAGATGAAAACAATTTTTTGCCCATTCATATCCAAAAATATCAAGAACATTAAAAAGAACCTTGAAATGATATTTTTGTTCGGAAGCCACCACAAAGATCGAGCGCTCTATATTGAAGTCATTGAACTTCATTACAGTTGTACCTATATCTTGTGTAATATACACAGAAGTGCCGTCTTTTCTGAGAAGGACTTTTTTTTCCAGTCCTCTGTCCCTGAGGTCAATTACAATATCACCTTTAGAATCTTTATAACAGTGTCCCTCTTTTAGAGCCTTAAATACAATATCTTTTCCAAGTTTATATGTATCACTTTCATAATATATTTTATCGAACTTACATCCTAATCTTCTATATGTTTCATCAAAACCCTCATAAACCCAGTTGTTCATTTTTCTCCAGAGGTTCACCACATCTTTATCACCATTTTCCCATTTTATCAGCAGTTCCTGAGCTTCTTTTAAGAGAACGGGGTCTTTTTTTGCTTTCTGTTCAAAAAGGACGTAATAATCTCCAACAAAATGGTCTCCTTTTTTACCTTCAGATTCTGGAGTTTTACCATTACCCCAGAGTTTATAGGCAATCATTGATTTTGAAATATGTATTCCTCTATCATTTACGAGGTTTACCCGATACACTCTGAAACCAGCTTTTTCAAGTATATTACTGAGTGCCATACCAATTGTGTTGTTTCTGACGTGTCCGAGGTGTTGAGGTTTATTTGTATTAGGTGCAGAATACTCAATCATTATTCCTTTTCCATTACCAAGGTTAATTCTGCCATAAGATTCTTTCTGGAAAAGTATGTGATTGATTATGTCTGAGATAAAGATTTCATTCTTAAGGAAGAAGTTCAGGAAGGGACCACTGGTACATACTTTATCTATGAATTTGGTTGGTTTTATTTTTTCACTCAAATTATTAGAGATTTTTGCCGGATTATCCCTGATTTTTTTTGCCAGTTCAAAACAACTAAATCCAAAATCTCCCATTTTAGGGTCAGGAGGAATATCCAGGTTTATTTCTTCATATTCATATCCCAATCCGGGGTAAGCTGTTTTTATAGCCTCCAGAATAGCAGTTTTAAGAGAATCAAGAGGATTATCTTTCCAGATTTCTTTTTTCAAATCTTTTTTACCTTCTATTGATTTTTAAATAAAATAAAATCTTTTTAGGTAAAAAGCAATATAAAAAATGTTATTTCAAATAATAACTTGATTTTAATTGATAATATTATTATATTATTTAGTGTGAGTGGGAATGTAAAAGTAAGTCTGGGAAATAGGATAAGATTTATCAGGAAAACAAGGGGTTTAACCCTTGACGAAGTTGCGAAAAGGTGCGGTATATTTAAATCGAACCTGAGCAAAATTGAAAAGGGGCAGAGAAATCCAACTACTGATACTCTTGAGAAAATTGCAAAAGCTCTCCAGTGCAGTATAAGGGATTTTTTTGAACCGGAGTATGTGAAAGACCCCAATCTTCCTCCTGGTTTACAGGATCTGATCAGTGATGAAAAAACTATGAAACTGATGAATATAACTGAAGAAGAAATTGAATGGATGAGGTCCATAAGATTCAGACCCGGTCAACAACCAACAAAAGATACATACATTGATATGCTCTACATTTATAGAAACCTCATAATATAATATTCATTATATAT
>QNDJ01000083.1 GCA_003644825.1 Candidatus Zhuqueibacterota bacterium
CTATAAGAAATATACAACTTCTGATGGTCTGCCTGCCTATGATTTTGTAATCTCAATAGCAATTGATTCAGAGGGAAATAAATGGTTTGGTACAAACGAAGGTGTTACTGTGTTTGATGGGAAAAACTGGGTAACCTTTGATACATCTAATGGTTTAGCTGATAACTGGGTTTCTTCGATAATAATTGATTCGGAGGGAAATAAATGGTTTGGAACTTACGGAGGCGGGGTGACAGAATTTGATGGAAAAAACTGGACAACATACACGATTTCTGATGGGCTTGCAAATAATTATGTTTACGCTGCAATTATAGATTCTGAAGGAAACCTGTGGTTCGGAACTCATGGCGGTGGCGTAAGTAAATTTGACGGAAAAAACTGGACAACATACAGGAGAACTGATGGTCTTGCACATAACTATGTATATTCAATTGCAGCCGATGGAAAAGGAAACATCTGGTTTGGAACTTTAAGGGGTATAAGCAAATTTGATGGAACTTTATGGACAACATACAGGAGAACCGACGGCCTGGCTCATGATTATGTTTTTTCAATTGCTGTTGATAGAGAAGGAAATATATGGTGTGGAACATTTGGAGGAGGAGTCAGTGAGTTTGATGGTTCTATCTGGCGAACTTATACAAAGTCCAGTGGGCTTGCGGATAATTATGTTCCCGCTATAGTAATCGATTCAAATGGAAATAAGTGGTTTGGAACTTATGGTGGTGGTATATCAGGGTTCGATGGAAAAAAATGGATACTGTTTAAGACAAAAAATGGAACATTTCATAAAAGTGTTTATTCCATAGCTATAGATTCGGACGATATTAAATGGTTCGGGACTTTTGGAGGCGGTGTGAGCAAGTTTGATGGAATTCACTGGAAAACATATACAACTTATGATGGACTGGTGAATAACTGGGTATCCACTATAACAATAGACCCGGAAGGATGCAAATGGTTTGGAACACTGAAAGGAGTAAGTAAATTTGATGGTTCTAACTGGACAAATTACACAACCCTCGATGGATTGGCTGATAACTCGATTTATTCGATAGCTGTGGATTCTGACGGAAATAAATGGTTCGCAACTCAGGCTGGGGTAAGTAAATTTGATGGAGAAATCTGGACTACATACAGAACTGCTGATGGATTGGCAGGTAATATCGTGCTGTCAGTTGCCATTGATGATGAAGGAAGCTTGTGGTTCGGCACAACAGGTGGAGTAAGTAGATTTGATGGGAAAAACTGGACCACATATAAAACTTCTGATGGGCTGAGCGATAATACTGTGCATACAATAACTATTGATTCAGAGGGAAATAAATGGTTTGGAACTGATAGAGGTGTATCAAAATTTGATGGAATAGAATGGACTGTTTATACAACTTCTGATGGTCTGGCTGGCAATTCTGTTTATGCAATTGCAATAGATTTAGATGGAAACCTGTGGTTCGGAACTAATAATGGAGTAAGTAAATTCGACGGATATAAATGGACTACATATACAACCTCTGATGGTCTCTCTGGTAATTCTGTCTATAATATAGCGATTGATTCAAAGGGAAATAAGTGGTTTGTTACATCCGTGGGTATTAGTTTTCTGGGTAAACCAGAAACGATTTCAAAAAATTTTGATTTTTTGAATTTGCAGCAGAATTATCCTAACCCTTTTAATTCCCTGACAACAATAAAATATCAACTATTTAAGGAATGTAAAGTAGAAATATCTATTTATAATCTCCTCGGACAAAAAATTAGAACACTTATAAATGAAAACAAGAAAATAGGGTATTATTCTGTTATGTGGGATGGAACAAATGATGCTGGTATCCCTGTTTCTTCTGGTGTGTATATATGCTGTATGAAAATCGGTAATTTAACCCAGAGTAAGAAGATTGTTTACTTACGGTGAAAAGAAAAATTTTTATTAAATAGAATCTCGCTAGATTTAGGATTTATTAAAGAAGGTTTTACCTGTCAGTGATATAATATGGTTTCAATTAGAATAGCGTATTTTTATGGTTATAGTTTTAAAATATTATATTAATGAAATTTAAAAATTAAATTAAAATAAAAATAAATTAACAATTCTTGATAATCTTCAATTAAAATCCCCTTGATTTTTTAAAGATATTTACATATAATATCTAATAAAAAGATATTTTAAGGAAGTATTATTTCATAAAACTGAAGTGGAGAAGTTATCTAAATCATAAAAATTAATTTAAGAGAAAATAATATGAACCTTGATTTAACATTTATAACCAATGAACCAGACCATACACTCAAAGAAAGGTTTGAAGTTCTAATTAAGGATTCTCGTTTTTTTGACTGCCTTGTTGGTTATTTCTATACAGGTGGGTTTTACTCAATTTATAAGTCTCTGGAAAAAACAGAAAAAATAAGGATACTTATTGGCATTGGAACAACTGAAGAAACTTATAATTTATTAAGAGTTGCATCAGGTGGTGCACAGCGGTCTTTGCAATTTTCTCACGCAGAAACCAGAGAGAAAATCGTTAATATGGTAGAAAGAGAAATGGAAGACTCTGAAGATAACCAGAAAGTAGAAGAAGGGGTATATAAATTTATAGAATGGATAAAGAGTAAAAAACTGGAAATAAGAGCTTATCCATCACAGAACATTCATGCAAAATTGTATATAATGACTTTCACTGAGGAAGACAGAGATATAGGGAGAGTTATAACCGGGTCAAGCAATTTCACAAAAGCGGGGTTAACTGAGAACCTTGAGTTCAATGTTGAATTAAAGAACAGAGCTGATTATGAATTTGCAAAACAGAAGTTTGAAGACCTCTGGAAAGATGCAGTCGATGTAAGTGAAAAATACATACAGACTATTCAGACAAGAACCTGGCTCAATCAGGACATAACTCCTTATGAACTATATCTAAAATTTCTATATGAATATTTTAAAGATGAACTGAGTATTACTGATGAAGTTTTCATAAAGTATGCTCCACTTAACTTTAAGAAATTTGAGTATCAGGAGCAGGCTGTTTTAAATGCAAGGAAAATTCTTGAAAGTTATGGTGGTGTTTTCATTTCGGATGTAGTAGGGCTTGGAAAAACATACGTTGCTACTATGCTTGCGGGGCAGCTTGATGGCAGAACCATTGTTATTGCACCCCCATCGTTGCTTAACAAAAATAATCCTGGTTCATGGCCTAATATATTTTTTGATTTTCACATTCCAGCAGATTATGAATCTGTTGGTAAACTTGAAGCAATATTAAATCGGGGATTAGAAAGGTACGCAAACGTTATTATAGACGAAGCACATCGTTTCAGAACAGAGACAACAATAGGATATGAAAAACTTGCACAGATTTGTCGTGGAAAACGGGTTATACTTGTAACTGCTACACCGTACAATAATTCACCCAGGGATATTTTAAACCAGATTAAACTTTTCCAGAAAGCAAGAAAAAGCACAATACCCAACCTTCCAGACCTGGAAAGGTTTTTTAACACCCTTGATAAAAAATTAAAAAAGATTGATAGACAGAAAGATTACGATAAATATATTAAGAAAGTGAAAGATAATTCAAAGGAGATAAGGGAAAAAGTTTTAAAATACCTTATGGTTCGTAGAACACGCTCTGAAATTGAAAAATACTTTTTAAATGACATTAAAAAACAGAAATTGAAATTCCCGGAGATTGAGAATCCTGTACCACTTTATTATCAATTAAATGAAGATGAAGATAAAATTTTTGACAGAACAATCAGGTTGATTACACAGGAATTTAAATATGCACGTTATACACCTCTATTGTATTATAAGGGTAAAATAACTCAACCAGAAGAACTTTCCCAGCGAAATATGGGTAAATTTATGAAAATATTGCTGGTAAAAAGATTAGAAAGTAGTTTCTATGCATTTAGAAAATCGATAGGCAGGTTCATTTATTCTTATGAAATGTTTATCAGGGAGTTTGATAAGGGCAATGTTTTTGTAAGTAAAAAATACATTAATAAAGTTTTCGAGTTTCTGGAAAATGATGATGATGAAGCACTTCAACACTATATTGATGAAGAAAAAGTGAAAAAATATAATAGTAAAGATTTTACAGATGAGTTCAGAAAAGACCTACAGAATGACCTCAATATACTCAGAGAAATAGAAAGACTGTGGAGTACTGTAAAAAGAGACCCTAAAATAGAAAAATTAAAAAATGAGTTGTCAAGAAATAAAATATTAAAAAATAAAAAACTTGTTATTTTTACTGAATCAAAAGAAACAGCAGAGTACCTTACAAAGAACATTGATGATAAAGTTCTTTGTTATAATGGTAGCTCAGGTGAAGAAATCAGGGATAGAGTAATTGAAAATTTTGATGCCAGAGCAAGACACCCAAAGGATGAATATATGATTCTGGTGTCTACAGAGGTGTTGTCAGAGGGAGTGAACCTGCACCGATCAAACATAGTAATAAATTATGATATTCCCTGGAATCCAACCCGAATGATGCAAAGAGTGGGCAGGGTCAATCGTGTGGATACAAAATTTGATAGAATATACACGTTTAACTTTTTTCCGACTCTTCAATCAGAGGATGAAATAAAACTCAGGGAAACGGCAGAAACAAAAATTAATGCTTTTCTTACATTGCTTGGTGGTGATGCAGCAATATTAACAGAAGGTGAACCTGTTTCATCTCATGAGCTGTTTAACCGCTTAATTTCAAAGGAAACAATATCTGGTGAAGAAGTGGAAGAAAGTGAACTAAAATACCTGAATATAATAAAAGATGTCAGAGACAAAAATCCTCACCTTTTTGAAAGGATAAAACGATTACCCAAAAAGGCAAGGTCTGCAAAATCCGTAGCACAAGCTTCCAGCTTGAGTGTTGATCACAAGCAAGATGCTTGTGTTACTATAGGCAGTAATCACAAGCAAGATGCTTGTGATACGAATAGCCTCTTAACCTATTTCAGGCTGGGAAAACTTCAGAAATTCTTTTTAACCAATGAAAATCAGGAACCTGAAGAAGTTAATTTTATTACAGCGGCAAAAATTTTTGAATGCAGACCTGATGAGAAAAAGCAACCATTATCAAAAAATTTCTATAACTTGCTCGAAAAAAACAAAAAAGCATTCGAGGATGCTACAGCCGAAGAATATCTGATAACCGAGCGTAGAACAGGAAGAGATAGCGGAGCACAGATTACCAGTATACTGAAAGCAACTTTAAAAATTGCAAAAAGATTTACTGACGAGCAGGAAGATTATATTAAGAGGGTAATAATACAGCTTGAGGAAGGTGCTATTCCGAAACAAACAACCAAAAAAACACTAAAAGCATTAAAAGATTTAAAATCGGATATAACAAGACCGCTGAAAGTTTTAGCTGTTGTTCAGAGGAATATACCCGAAAGCTTTCTGGGAAAGCACTATGCTGAGTATACTGATAGAACTTCAGGAAAGAGAGAGGTTATATTGTCTTTGTATTTAACCGGGGATAATAGTAAAAATTCCTGAAGGAATTAGAATACAATATCCTGAAATAAGCTGGCGTGATGTAGCAGGTATATGTAATAAATTAATACAAGAATATTCTGGTGTATATTATGAAATGGTCTGGAAAACGGTTATAACAAAAATATCGGATTACAACTAACAATAAAAAAGATTATAAAGGATTTATACAATGAATAAAGAACAGGCAAAAGAGCTCATCAGAGATACTTTTGAATCACCCTTTGATAAAGAGAAATTTGTTATCTTTATTAAAAATCTTTTGAACAAAATTGAAGAAAAGCCCTTTGCTTATCAGGGTAACTACATCCCGGATGCTTTTAAACCATATATTACCTTATTAGAACGTATTGGAAAATATAACGACGGTAAAAATAAAATTGATTTACTTATAGTAAAACTCAAAAAAGAAACCTCTCTGGAAAGAGCAAGGACTATGCAGAGGAATTTTATTGCCCGGTATCTTAAAGGGAGCAGAGGTGGAGATTTAAAAGACGCAGCTCTTGTTGCTTTTGTATCGCCTGATGAAGAAGACTGGCGGTTTTCTTTAGTGAAAATGGATTATCGTTTTGAAGAAGGAAAATCAGTTAGAATAAAAGTGAAGGAAGAATTTACACCGGCTCGCAGGTGGTCATTTCTTGTTGGGAAAAATGAAAAAAGCCATACAGCTAAAAGTAGACTTGTTGACATTCTTGCTGATGATGTAAATAACCCGACTCTTGCCCTGCTTGAAGAGGCATTTAGTGTTGAGCGAGTAACGAAAGAATTCTTTGAAAAATACAGAGAACTGTTTATACGCACCGTTGATGCTCTGGACAAAATAGTTGAAAAAGACGAAAAAATCAGAAATGATTTTGAAGCGAAAAATATCAATACTGTTGATTTTTCTAAAAAACTTCTGGGTCAGATTGTATTTTTGTATTTTTTGCAGAAAAAAGGATGGTTCGGGGTTGAAAGAGATGCGGACTGGGGAACAGGCCCTAAGGATTTTTTAAGAAGGCTTTTTGAGAAAAGGTATACAGATTATAAAAATTTCTTTAATGATATTTTAGAGCCTCTATTTTATGAAGCGCTTAATAGAGAACGAGACGATAATTTTTATTCATGGTTTAACTGTAAAATACCTTTTTTAAATGGTGGGCTTTTTGAGCAAATTGGTGGTTATGACTGGGTACATACAGATATAATTATTCCAGATGAACTTTTCTCCAATACTCGAAGAACTAAAGAAGGCGATACTGGAGACGGCATTCTTGATGTGTTTGACCGTTTCAATTTTACTGTTAAAGAGGATGAACCCCTCGAAAAAGAAGTTGCAGTTGACCCTGAACTCTTGGGTAAGTTATATGA
>QNDJ01000084.1 GCA_003644825.1 Candidatus Zhuqueibacterota bacterium
AAATATAATTTCTTATGATATAAAAGTCAATGATGAAATAATTAATATGGTAATAGTTATTAATAGATTATTTTATTTTTATTACAAAATTTTTTAAAAGTCAAATGGGGATAAAAGATAGATAATAAAAAATAGGGTATTCTGTTTACTTTGTTCCCTTACAATTATATACGTAATGCTTGTGCTGGTTTTATTTAATTGTTAGTCACTGAAGTGACTGTTCAAAAATAGGTGAAATTTAGAACATAAACCATAGAACGGGCATCCCTGCCTGTTGTTTAAAGGCATTTTTACATTTATTTAAATAAAACAATAATATTAAAAAGATTGCTTCGACCGAACGGTCTTGCAATGACAGGCTGGTAGGAATTACTTCGATTCTGAAAAGGATCTTGCAATAACAGAGTGGTTTAGATTGCTTTTACACTGAATGGGGACTCGTAATAACAGAGTAGTGGGGATTGTTTCGAAACTGTATAGGAGACTCTCAATGACAGAATGGAGAGTTTGTTTTGACCTTAAATTGGTTTTATCAATTAAAGACTTGTTGAAACTGTTTTGAACTTGAGTGAGTCCTCTTAAAGACTGACATAAGTTATAATATAATAATTTGATTTTCACAATGATTATAGTGTTAATGAGCTCCGTTAGGAGCTATATGTTTGTAGAACAATGGTGATAAAAATTATTGAGCTCCGTCAGGAGCGGTATGTTAAAAAATAAAAACCTTAATGAATTACCATATATTAAGGGATTTATGGGAAAAATTCATCAATCACTAGAATCAAATTCTAGTGTTAAAATAATACATTGGTAAGTCATTAAAATAATTGTTTTAGAAGAATCATAACTTTTTTAAAAACAAAAAGAACAGTCTCTAATGAAATTTGATTTATTAAACTTCTGATAATGTTATCATTATTCTATATGCAAAGGAATACAACTCCAGCTGTCATTGCATTGTCGTACGACGCGTGTCAATATCAACCAGGCTGTCATTGCGAGCCCCGTATGGGGCGTGGCAATCCTTCAATTTTATAAATGCATCTTACAGCACCAGAATCAAATTCTGGTGCTGGCTATTTTTTAACTGGTAAGTCACTGAAGTGACTTTCTAAAATAAATGAAAACATAAATCGCAATATCATTTACAATAGTCTCTTCAGAGACTTCAAGAAAAATCTTATCCACCACCAGAATTCTATTCTGGTTGTGTTATTCTTGTAATGATTATCTAATAATAATATAGTGATAATGCTTGTGATATGATTGTGATTTCACAAGCAAGATGCTTGTGATACGATTGCATAAGTAAGATTAATTGTGATACGTTAATGGATTAATAAAACAGAGAATTATTATAATTAAATGGTTTATATATAAACTTTATAAATTACTAAACATTTAGCAGATTTTATATGTTTCTTAAATTATTGTTGTAATTTAAAAACAAATCCGTAGAACGGGCATCCTTGCCCGTTGTTTTAAATAACGCTATGATACTAAATAGATTGCTTCGACCAAACGGTCTCGCAATGACAGGCTGGTGGGAATTACTTCGACTCTTAATTGAATCTATCGATGATAGACTAATTGAGATTGCTTTGATACATAATAGAATATCTAAATGAAATACAGAGGTTGGATTTATTAATATGATAATTTGATATTCACAATTTATTATTGTGTTAAGGAGCTCCGATAGGCGCGGTATGTTTGTAAAATGAAGTGATTTTTTAATAAACTAGAATACAAATTTAATTTTACTGATTAATCAGTCTCTTCAGAGGCTTCTGTATCCTGATTTTCTTATTCCTTATTATCTCATATCTTATCCCCAATAAAACCCACTTAATACACACTTATACATTCTTAAAATACCCTTATGGAAACCTAAATTAAAATAAATATCAAAGGTATATAAAAAAAATGAAGGTGTTTCAGAGCAAAATTGTTAAAGAGTTTGCATAAAATAAAAAAGGTAATTATATTTAAAGAAAATAAAAAAGAGGATTGATGAGTAGAATTAGATATACAATATCAAACAGAGAAATAAGTTCAATATTAGAGGAAATTGGTACAATTCTTGAGCTAAAGGGTGAAAATATATTTAAAAGCAGGGCGTACTATAATGCAGCGAGAATTATAAGATATTATCCAGAAAGTATAGCTGAAATAGTCAGAAAAGGTAAGCTTTCAGAAATTAAAGGAATTGGTGAAGCACTAACTAAAAAAATTACCGAGCTTGTAAACACAGGAAGCTTGAAATATTACGAGAAAATAAAAAATTCCGTACCACCAGGTTTCTTAAATATGTTGAAAATACCCGGGCTTGGACCCAGAAAAATTAAAATTTTATATGATAAGCTTAATATTGCTTCAATTTCAGAACTTGAATATGCCTGTAAAGAAAACAGACTTTTAGCCTTACAGGGATTTGGGAAAAAATCTCAAGATAATATTTTAAGTGGAATTAAATTTCTTAAGAAGTATTACAGGAAACATCTTTTTAATGAAGCGATAATTGAAGCTGAAAATGTTAAAGAAAAACTCAGCTCCATTAAGGATATTATAAGGTTGGAGATAGTAGGAAGTATAAGAAGAAAAAAGGAGCTCATAAGGAATATAAATATTGTTGCCAGCTCAAATGACCCTGAAAAAATAATAAGACATATTATTACAACAGAGGGCGTTAAAGGAGGATTTACAGATGGAAAATCAAAAATTATATATTCTTATTTTTTTACAGATATTAGTATTCATTTATATGTAGTTCCTGATGATAAATTTCCTTATGCGTTGTATTATTATACAGGCAGTAGCAATCATATTAAGCTGATGGAAAAAAGAGCCGAAAAGTTTAATCTAAAATTAAATGAAGATGGAATCTTTCGAGGTGATTCTTTAACTGTTATTAAAGATGAAAATGATGTTTTTCAGAATTTGGGGCTGTCTTATATACCTCCAGAGCTCAGAGAAGGATTGGATGAGATTGAAATAGCAGAAAAAGGTGAAATTCCAGAACTTATTAAAAATGAAGATATCAAAGGTATTTTTCATATTCATACTATTTATAGTGATGGTAGTAGTAGTATACCTGAACTGATTGAAGTAGCTTCAAAGAAGGGATATGAATACATAGGTATAGCAGACCATAGTAAGAGTGCATTTTACGCAAATGGATTAACTGAAGAGAAAATAAATCAACAGCATAAAGAAATAGACAATCTGAATAATAAAAATAATAATTTTAAAGTTTTTAAGGGTATTGAGTGTGATATTTTACCCGATGGAAGCCTTGATTATTCAGATGATATTTTAGAGGGGTTTGATTTTGTTATTGCGGCAGTTCATACTCATTTTAAAATGAGTGAAAGGGGTATGACAAAAAGGGTAATTAGAGCAATGAAAAACAAATTTGTAACGATGTTAGCTCACCCTACAGGAAGATTATTGCTGGGAAGGGAAAGGTATTCTATTAATATGAAAAAAATTATTAAAGCAGCAAAGGATTATAATGTTATTATAGAACTCAATGCTAATCCTTACAGATTTGATATTGATTGGAGATTGCTAAAATATACGAAAACAAAAGGAGTAAAAATAGCAATAAACCCTGATGCTCATTCATTAGAGGGAATTTATGATGTAAATTATGGTGTTGGAATAGCAAGAAAAGGATGGCTTGAATCAAAAGATGCAATAAATACGTATACATTGAATGAAGTTCAGAATTTATTTAAGGAAATGAAAAAATGAGTGTAAGAGAAATTCAGATTAAAATTAAGAATATTATTGTTGATGCTCAGTTAAATGAAACCAAAACAGCCGAAGCGATATGGCAGAAACTACCCATAAAATCCACTGTAAAAACCTGGGGTGAGGAGATTTATTTTAGTATTCCTGTAAAAGAAGAACTGGAGAACCCTGTAGAAGTGGTAAAGCTTGGCGACCTTGGGTATTGGCCACCTGGAGAAGCGTTTTGCATATTTTTTGGTAAAACTCCAGTAAGTACCAATAGCGAAATTAAACCCGCAAGCGCTGTTACTATTGTAGGAAAAATAAAAGGGCCTCTGGACTTATTTAAAAACATTTTTGATGGAGAGGAAATCATCATTGATAAAAAGTAGGTTCTTTAATATCTTTATCAGGAGTTTTATATGAAAGTATCGGTAAAATCAGGAAATATTTTAAAAGAGAGATCAGATATATTAATCTTTCCTATTTTTGAGAATGAAAGAAAATTAAATGAGGACATAAAAAAGATTGATACAATATTACAGGGGGAAATATCTTACGCTATAAAGAGTAAAGATTTTACAGGTGAGTTGAATAAAACGTTAATGTTGTATACAAAAGGAAAAATTCCATCAAAGAAAGTTATGCTTCTGGGTATTGGTAAAAAGAAAGATATAAAACTGGAACGATTAAGAGAAGCATTTGGAACTGCTGCAATTAAATTAAAAGATTTAAATGTAAAAAAAGTTACTATTTATAACATCTATGAAAAATCGAAACAGTTATTTCCTGATGATTCTTCTAAAGCAATGGTGGAGGGAATTTTACTGGCTTTATTTAATTTTGATAGATTAAAAACTGATAAAAAAGATAAAAAAACAAAGATAAAAGAAATAAAAGTTTTTGAAAAAAAGAGGAGAAACTTATTCTCTGTTAGAAAAGCAGCTGATTCTGGTAAAATATTTGCTGAAGCAGCAAACTATGTAAGGTGTTTACAGGCTGAACCATCCAATATTGCAACCCCAGAATTTTTAGAAAAAGAAGCAAAGAATATTGCTGATGAAAATGGATTGAAGTTCACATCTTTTAATGAAAGTGACCTGAAAAACCTTAATATGAACCTTTTTCTCAGCGTTGCAAAGGGAAGTAAGGAACCACCAAGACTAATTATTCTGGAATATCATACAGAAAGTAAAAATCCAGATAGTATAGCATTAGTTGGAAAGGGAATTACATTTGATAGTGGTGGGATTTCAATAAAACCATCAAAAGATATGGATAAGATGAAATATGATATGAGTGGCGGAGCAGCAGTTTTAGGTGTTATGAAATTCATAAGAGAAATAAATCCCGGGCTTAATGTTATCGGGGCTGTTCCTGCTACTGAAAACTTGCCGGGTGGGTCAGCAACAAAACCAGGTGATATTGTGAAATCATATTCTGGTAAAACTGTTGAAATTGTGAATACTGATGCTGAAGGAAGATTAATACTGGCTGATACTCTTTCCTATATAGTAAGAAATTACGAACCCGGAGCTATAGTTGACCTTGCTACGCTTACCGGTGCGTGTGTTGTTGCTCTGGGACATTGTGCTTCAGGTATAATGGGAAATAATAGAAAACTTATTGAAAAAATAAAAAGAGCAGGGGAAATAACCGGGGAAAGGGTATGGGAATTACCTCTCTGGGAAGAATACAGTAAACAACTTGAAAGTGAGTTTGCTGATTTGAAAAATATTGGAAGTTCAGGAGGTGGTGCTATAACTGCTGGAGCTTTTCTAAAGGAATTTGTTGAAAAGACCCCATGGGTTCATATAGATATTGCAGGCACTGCTTATGATGTTGAAAAAAAGTCCTATTTACAAAAAGGACCCACAGGTGTAGGAGCAAGGTTAATTCTTGAACTCTTAATGAATTGGGAGTAAAATATGCATAATCTTAAGTATTTGATTGACCTTGAGGGGACATTGGTGCTTGACAAAAGCTACAGACCAATATGCAACTCTGTCTCGTGGATAAGAGAACTCAAAGAGAAAAAGAAAAGTTTTATCATAGCTTCTAATAATACAACTGATAAACCTGATGAGTTAATTGAAAAATTGAGAAAGAATGGTCTTGATGTTGATTTTGAACATCTGATGAGTAGTCTATCTATTTCAGTAGAAAAG
Source organism: Candidatus Zhuqueibacterota bacterium (assembly GCA_003644825.1). Lineage (GTDB taxonomy): Bacteria > SM23-31 > SM23-31 > B21-G16 > B21-G16 > B21-G16. The sequence goes on from QNDJ01000084.1 coordinate 5,907, forward strand.
TTAAGGGAACTGGAAACTGAATCCTGTTTTGTTCTTGGTTCTGATTCTTTAAAATCATATTTAAGAGATAATGGTTTTATCGTCATCGAGAATGATATTCATAAAGTTGATTCTATAATAGTTGGTTTGGACCTTGAAATAAGCAATAATAAACTAAAAACGGCAGCAACAGCAATACTAAATGGTGCCAATTTAATTGCTCTGCATATTAACAGGTTGTATAAAGATGTTGATGGTAGGTTTGGAGTAAGCACTGGTGGTATAGTTTCAGCCCTTGAGTATGCTACACAGGTTAAAGCTACGGTGATTGGTAAACCCGAAAAATATTATTATGAAAAGGCTCTTGAGAAACTTGATGCAAAACCTGAAGAAACCCTTTTTATTGGAGACGACCCTTTTTCGGACCTTGCTGGAGCAAAAAAGTTAGGAATAATAACAGCTTTCGTTCTTTCAGGAAAATATAATTCAAGAATGATTATTAAAAGTATTGATAAAAACCTCAGACCGGATTTTATTGTCAGAGGTGTTGATGATATTAAAATTGTATAGTAATTTATTAATTTTGTTATGAAAAGAATCCTTATTTTTTCCCTGATTTTACTTTTTATTAATTGCAGTATTAATAGAATGATTATTCGTACTATTAATGATATTATTACTTATGAAGTTAAAGCTTTGTATGAAGAAAGAGATCCGATTTTAGCAGAAAATGCAATTGCTTCAAATCTTAAAATTCTTGAGGGATTAATTAAAAGTGACCCTGAAAATGAAAAGTTACTTCTGATAGCATCTGAGGGATTTTTTAACTATTCACTTGGGTTTATAGAAGAAAAAGATAAAGATAGAGCAAAAGAGTTTTACAGAAGGGGAAGAGACTATGCAATGCGGATTTTATTTAGAAAAAAGGGGTTTAAAAGTAA
>QNDJ01000085.1 GCA_003644825.1 Candidatus Zhuqueibacterota bacterium
ATTATAATCAGTATTGCTCCAAATATTATTAAGGTTCTACCAAAAGAGCTGAAAGGTTCCATTTCTATTCAAATGTTAGTTCTATTTTATCTCCAACTTCCAGTTTGAGGTTTTTATGAGCATTTCCCTGATTTATACTTATTTCAAGTAGATTAGAACTTGAAAATAATGCTACCGGTTTATTTTCCTCAACTGAACTATAACTTCTTTTTATCCCATCTATTCTGATATTACCTGCATTAATTATAGTATTATTTTTTCTTTTAAAGTTTCGCAATTCATTTGTAGATATATTTGTTATGAGATTTCCAAAATGGTCAATGTGAATAATTGCCCCTGAAATCCTGTTTTCTTCTACGGATGGTTTTTCAATTTCCGGTTTTATAAAGTTTCTTGTTTTTTTACCAATTTCATTTATATTTGTTCCCAGGGATAGATGGGCAGAAACAGGAGCAAAGATATCTCTTCCATGAAAGGTACTGGAAACCCGATTGAGAAAAAAAATTCTATTGGTTACTTCAAAAACTCTGCAGTTTTTTTCTCTAAAAAAAATATATTTCAGGAGTCCATTATCGGGTGAAAGGAAGATATAATTTCTGGTTTTTACAGCTATTATTTTCCTTGGACTGCCTACTCCGGGGTCAACAACAGCAACGTGTATGGTTCCTTCTGGAAAGTGATTATATGTAGAAAAAAGTATGAAACCAGCTTCATCGATGTTTTGAGGTTGAACTTCGTGGGAAATATCAACTATTTGAGCACCGGGGTTTATACCGAGGATAACACCTTTCATAGAACCGACAAAACCATCTCTGTACCCGAAATCTGTGAGCAGGGTAATGACTCTATTTGTATACCTCCTTTTCTGATGGGTAATTTCCATTTTTAACATCCTCGATGAAATTTTTAAAAGCTTTTCTCATTTCACCGGCAAAATCTGCGTATTTTCTCAGGTATCTGGGATTAAAATTTTCAGTTAATCCGAGTAAATCGTAAAGAACGAGAATCTGACCATCGCAGTATCTACCTGCACCTATACCAATTGTTGGTATACTGATTTTTTCAGTTATTTCCCTTGCTCTGATTTCAGGGATTTTTTCCAGGATAATCGAAAATGCACCGGCTTTTTCAAGGTATTTTGCATCTTCAAGAAGTTTTTTCCCATTTTTTTCGTCGTTTGCCTGGATAGCGTACCCACCAAGTTTATGAACAGATTGAGGTAATAAGCCAAGATGCCCCATTACTGGAATGCCAAAGTCGTTGAGGTTTTTAACGATGTCAAATATCTCCTCGCCACCTTCGAGTTTTACAGCTTCAGCTCCTGCTTTCAGGAATAGACCCGCATTATATATTGCCTCATCTATACCACACTGGAAAGAAAGAAAAGGCATATCCACAACAAGAAGAGCTCTTTTTACACCCTTTCGCACGCATCTTGTATGATAAATCATCTCATCCATTGATACGGGATGAGTCGTATCATACCCTGCAATAACATTTCCAGCTGAATCACCAACAAGTATTATGTCAATTCCGGAGTCATCCAGAATGGATGCCATAGTATAATCGTAAGCAGTAAGGGCTGTTATTTTTTCTCCAGTTAATTTTCTACTTATGATAGTTTTAACAGTTATTTTTTTATCAGTTGTCATTTCGATTTAAATTAAATAATTAAATGAATAAAAACAAGGGTTTTTTAAAGAGGATTTTGAATTATTCCACCGCCAATTACAATATCGTTCTGGTAAAATACTGCAGATTGACCAGGAGTTATAGAGTTTGCAGGTTCAATAAATTCTACCAACAGCCTGTTATCTGGTAAAGGTGATATTAAAGATAGTTTTCCGGGATCTTTATATCTAATTTTTGTTATTGCTTTTATAGGTTTTTCAATTTTGTTTAAGGAAATAAAATTACACTGGTTTACAATCATAGATTTTCCTGATATATCTTTTTTTGTTCCTATGTAAATCTCATTTTTAATGGGGTCTATTTTATAAATGTATGCTGGTTTTCCGATGGATACACCAATACCTTTTCTCTGCCCGATGGTATAAAATGGATATCCATCGTGTGTTCCGATAACAGAGCCATTTTTTCCGATGATTTTTCCACCTTTGAGTTTATTTTCCAACTCTGGCATTCTTTCAAGAAGAAATCTCTTATAATTGTTGTCTCTTATGAAGCAAATATCCTGGCTCTCGGATGTTTTTTCGGTTTTAAGTTTTTTCATTTCTGCATATTTCCGAACCCGTGTTTTTGTCCATTCGCCTAAAGGAAATAGAGTTTTTCCAAGAGCATTCTGGGTTAGACCCCATAATGCATAAGATTGTTCCTTATTTTTATCAGCCCCTTTTCGTAGTTCATATCTACCTGTTGCGTTGTTAAATGTGATTCGGGCATAGTGGCCTGTGGCAATAAATCTGGCACCAAGTTTTTCTGCCCTGGAAAGGAGATATTTCCATTTTATCAGAGTATTGCATCTGATACAGGGATTGGGTGTTTTCCCTCCAAGATATTCATTAATGAAATATTTAATTATATTTTCTTCAAATTCCTTTTTTAAGTTTATTGTATAATGGGGTATTTTTAATTGATTACATACGTTTCTGGCGTTAATAATTCCCTGGAGTGAGCAACAGGATTTTTCATTATCAATGTTTCCACCAGATGTGTCATAGTCCCAGAGTACCATTGTTATACCTATAACTTCATAACCCTGTTCACACAGTATTGAAGCAGCAGAAGAGCTGTCTACTCCACCACTCATTGCGACTACAACGCGTTGTTTTTTCATTATATTTTTCTGATATAATCTATTATTTCTTTTAGATTTTTTACTGTATAATCTATCTGCTCTTTATTGTTTTCTCTTCCGAGAGAGAATCGGATTGCACTCTGGGCAATTTCCGGTGAAACCCCCATTGCTTTCAGTACATGAGATGGTTCAATACTGCCAGAAGTACAGGCAGAACCACCTGAAGCTGCAATTCCCTTAAGGTCAAGGCTGATCAGTACAGTTTCAGAATCTGTACCCGGAAAAGATACATTAAGAATTCCCGGAAGCCTTATTTTCGGATGACCATTTAAATATATATCAGGTATATTTTCCTGAAGCTTTTCCCAGAAGTAGTCTCTTAGTTTATTCAGATATTTTCTTTCATTTTCCATTTCTTCGAGGCAAATTTCTGCGGCTTTTCTAAGCCCTATTATCCCGGGTACGTTTTCAGTTCCGCCCCTTCTGTTTCCTTCCTGGCTTCCCCCGTGAATGATTTTTTCAGGAGAAACTCCCCTTTTTATATACAGTGCTCCTGCCCCTTTTGGTCCATAAATTTTATGACTTGAAAGGGATAGAAGGTCAATATTGTCTTTTTTTACATCTATGGGTTCTTTTCCAAAGGATTGAACAGCATCAGTGTGAAAAAGGACATTGTTTTCTCTGGCGAACTCTCCAATTTCGGAAATTGGATTGATACTTCCAACTTCATTGTTTATGTGCATTATAGAAATTAGGATTGTTCTGGGAGTGAGAGCCTCTTTAATATCTTCGAGTTCTACTATTCCATATTTATTTACGGGAACGTATGTAACCTTAAAACCGTTTTTCTGGAGAAAACGAGCTGTATCAAGAACTGCGTGATGTTCAGCAGTAGAAGTTATTATATGGTCTCCTTTTTCTTTCATACTCAGAGCTGTTCCTGTAATTGCCAGGTTATCAGATTCTGTACCACCGCTGGTGAAAAATATCTCCGAAGGCTCAGCATTGATAACTTCGGCTATTTTTTCTCTTGCTTCTTCAATGGCTGTTTTAACTTCTCTTCCGAATAAATGGATGCTTGATGGATTACCATACTTCTCATCAAAAAAGGGGAGCATTTCTTTAATTACCCTTTTATCAACAGGTGTTGTTGCACTGTGGTCTAAATAGATGGCTTCCAATTTTTTCTCCACTTAATCTTCTATGTTACTATTTTAATTAAACTTATTTTGTAATATAATATGTTCTATTTTAATTATCAAGATATTAAATTAATGTTGAATTTGTGTTATTTCAATATTATATTTATGATATGAAGAAATTTATGTCATTAATATTTATTTTGATTTGTTATAGTGGTGTTTCTTTTAGTCAGCAGGGGTTTGATGTTATTGTTGCTAAAACTTACAGGTTGAAATATAAAAAAGTAGAAAAGATTCTTCCTCTTGTAAGAAGGATTATGTCAAATAAGGGTGTTGTTGAAAGTTCAAATGAGTTTAATATCTTTGTTTTGAAAGACTATCCCCCCAATCTTGCTCTTGTAGACAGCCTTGTAGCAAAGTTTGATGTTCCATTAAAGCAGATAAACGTAAGCATAAGGCTTTTATTAGGATATAACCCTGGTCCTGCTTCCCTGGAGTCTGAAATTCCTTCAGTGTCTGATTCTACGGAGGTTGCGAGGCTTCTTGGTGGTTTTTACGATTTCGGTAAAATTACTGAGGTGGATATGGGTTTTATAAGGACTGAAGAAAAAAGTACAACTACTATGAATCTCGGTAGTGGTAAATACAGCATAACATTTGAAATTGATTATATAGATAACAGTTCGAAAATTGTAAAATTCAGGTCTTTCAGATTAAGTGAAGTTGTTTCAGATGTTCAGGGAAAATATTTAAAACCACTAATTAATACCTCAGCAGAAATGAAGGATGGAACAACAGAATTAATAACTGTTTTTAAGAAAGAGAATTCGGACAAATCACTTATCGTTATTGTTAGTGTTCAATCTGTTTAATTTAAGTCAATTTTTCTACCACAATAATTTAAGAGCTTCTGGAATCCTGAAAGAAAATGTAAATCAGGTTTAAGAAACAGCTATATTAATTGTAAGTTTTAAATCCTTTAAGTTAATCGAGGCTTGGCAAATTGAGGAACGAAAAATAAGGAAATTAACTATATGTATGGCCTTACTTCTGCTGTCAGCTAATTTAAAAGCTCAATTGCATCATAGATATATCTTTGTAGATGATTCAATTATTCAAAAGACATATCAGGTTACCAGAGTTGTTCATCATCCTGAAAAATGTTCACAGAATCCTTTACTGATAGCTGACAAGCCGTGGGAAGGTGGAATAAATCTCTACGGCACCGTTTTATACGATAATGGAAAATTCAGGATGTGGTACCAGGTTTATAATGGTAAGGCTAAGGATAGAAGTTTTAATACATTAATTGCCTATGCTGAAAGTGAAGATGGTATTCACTGGACAAAACCAGACCTTGGATTGGTTGAATTTGAAGGTAATAAAAACAACAACATACTTATAACCTGTAGAGGCACCAGCTCACTTTACAGCCCGGCAGTGGTAAAAGACCCGAAACCGGAAAATCCAGAAAAAACTTATAAAATGATTTACTGGGATAGTATGAGTAAAAAAGAACTGGAAAAGTATGGTCCCAATTTTCCACCGGGGAAAAATGTTCCTGGCTGGCGGGCTATACCGGGAGAAGGATTTTTTACAGCCTATTCTCCAGATGGAATACACTGGAAGCAATACGGTCACCAGCCGGTTTTTACCTGTGCCTGTGATGCATCTTCTCTTAACTATTTCTCAGATGGAACATTCGTTGTATTTCATAAAATCTCAGTTGCAGAAGATAGGCACTTCCGAATTCTCGGTCAAACCACAAGTAAAGATTTCGTGAACTGGAGTAAACCCTCTATAATTCTGGAGCCTGACTGGCATGACCCCTATGGGACTGAGTTTTATGGAATGTCTGGCTTTGAATACTATGGAAATTATTTAGGATTGGTCTGGATTTATAATAATGCTCCTGCTGATAAGTCTATGAATATACAAATGGCGGCAAGTAAGGATGGAAAAAACTGGCATAGAGCAGCTGATAGAAAAATCTTTCTTGATAGAGGAGAACCCGGAGACTGGGATGGTGGCTCAATAGTTGTTTCCAGCAACCCACTAATATCTCCGCCTGGTTATCCTGATAAGATACTGATTTATTATGGTGGTGGCACAACTACCCACGATGATTCCAGGTATAGAGAATGGGGTATTGGTCTTGCAACATTAAGAATTGATGGTTTTGTTTCAATGCGTTCTGGAATGTTCAATGGAAAACTGAAGACAAAGCCGATTATTGCTACAGGTTCAAAAATGTTCTGCAACTGTGATATTAAACACGGGTATATAAAAATCGAGTTACTGGATGAAAACGGAAAATCAATTGCAATGAGTAAGGATATAACAACCTCTGGAACAAGGAAAATTGTTCAGTGGGAAAAATCACCGAAAGTTGACATCGCAGGAAAGAAAATTACTATCGTCTTCTATATGAAAAAATCTGACCTTTATTCTTTCTGGTTTGAATAAATTTTTTATCCCGTTTCCCGAATTTTTGGTTTAATTGAGCTGCAACTGATTACGCTAATTTTATTGATTAGATGTTTTGAATTTTTTTCAAAAACAGAGAGCTCCGTAGGAGCGGAATGGAATATTAAAAGCTCAAGAAAGATTTCCAGGTTGCTTTTTTCAGCACCAGAATCGAATTCTGGTGCTGTAACAATACAATGGTAAGTCATTAAAATGACTGCTTTAAAAGAATTATGACCTTATTGTTGAAACCTAAAAACAGTCTCTTTAGAGACTTCCAGAATGTTTTATCCACTACCAGAATTCGATTCTGGTAGTGTTATTCTGGTAGTAGAAAAAAATAATAAACAACGAATTAAACGAATTTATATTAAAATAACCTTACGCACTTTTTAACTATGTGATTTAAGTTATAATAATTAAATCTCAAGCTGGAAGCTTGAGATACGCTGATCCGTGA
>QNDJ01000086.1 GCA_003644825.1 Candidatus Zhuqueibacterota bacterium
GTATAGGTTTAATTGAACTTCCTGGTTATTTGCCTTACAGCTTACATTCGTCTGTGTCCCATAGGTCACGTTCCAATCGGGTGAAGCTGTCAGGTTAAGCAGGGTTTCTGCCTTGGATATCGCAAAGACCCAAGTCGGTGTCGAGTTCCACTGATCTTCTGTATCGTTCGCATAGGATTTCCAGTAAAAAGTTCCTGCCGGCAGGATCGCTGTATAGCTCCAGACCCCGTCTGTCTGGTTTCCTGAGACAAGGCTCATCGTATAGTTTTCAGGTTGCCCAGACCAGTTTCCTTCGATGAGAGCCTGAGCAACACCCGAAGAATCCTTCCAGGTTATATTAAACTGGCTCTGGACCTGGGAATAAACAACCGGAGTAGAGCTTTGGTTATCGGACCAGTAGGGTGGGTAATTCGGCAGAACAACCTTAAAGCAATGCATAGGCATTGTCGAATTCCAGTTCCCAGCCGTATCATTTGCCCATTCATTCCAGCATATCATTTTTCCTGCTTCACCCGTCGTATTTATGGTTTTATTGCACCAACCGCCCTGTTGCTGGATGAGGCAATAGGATACATTTTGCCAGCTTCCTGACTGGTTCGTTCTGAAAATGGCTGTATTTAGTTTTTTATTATCCTGCCAATAAACAGAAACATTTACTGTCATGTTTTCAACAGTCATTCCACCAGAATCATCCTGGTCGTTAGAATATGTTGGCGGTGTTGTGTCCTTTTTACCAATACCAACACCGGGGTCCCCCCTCTCAAAATATCTTGTTACAGTTGTTCTTCCATCAGGGACATCCTGCATGTATTGCCAGGTCTGACAGGAACGGTTTGTGAAGTTCCAGTTTGCACACTTCCATAGCTGGAGGTTTGTTCCCTCGCCATATGCAATGGTTACATTTACGCCGGTATAGTTGTTTGCCTCGTTCACTTGCCAAGCACTAATCTCTATCCAATTCTCGATGATATCGGGTGTCGTAATATCTTCATCAGGGTCATCGATTTTTACTATGTTTTCGACAAGCCCTGATATATTGTAATTGTATATAAGGATTTCCCTTATGCTTCTATTATTAGGCTTTATGCTTATGTTGTATTCCCCGCACACGAGGTCGAAAGAATAGTTTTCGCTCCCGGATGCTGAAAATGTCGCATTTGAAACATTTATGGTTGAAGGTACAACAGAACCGAGTGCGTCTGTAACAGTCCCATTCAGCAAACATAATGTTGTTGCTGTATTGTTTACAAAGGTTGTGTTTACATTGCCTGCCTTATCGACTGTTCTTATTGATATCGTATGTGCAGTGTTCGGGAAGAATCCTGTTGCATTGTAACTCGTGTTTGATGTGTTTAACTGCCACTGACCGTCAATCCATATCTCGGAGTGATTAAAATCTGGGTCTGTTGGATTATTCCATTCCCAGTAAATCCATCCCGAGCCTTTTAAAGTTGCGCTCAAACCTGTAATAGTTGCCGGTGGCAGGTCGATTACAATCAGGGTAGAGTTTGTAATTGAGAAATTTCCGGATGTATCATTTGCAAATACTGTTAGAGTGTAGTTACCTTCAACAGAAATTTGGGACGCACTTAGGTTTATTGGGGATTCAACTGACTGCACCAAAAGTGTTCCATTTGGGTAGGTTACATTTGCGTATTTTACATCAAGGTCTCTGTCAAAGGCCATCCACTCTATTGTGATATTATCGTGAAGCAGCTCTGCTGGGTTTGGCTCAATCTTTGTAATTTCAACATACGGTGCTACTGTATCAGTCACATTTACCATGTCAGAATCCTCCCTTGGAACATGCCAATCTTTTGTGCAGTTTATAGAATACCCGTAAACACCGGGTGATTTTCTGTACATGTATTTTTCATATCTCTGGTCGGTTTCACTCCAGTCAAGATATGTGTGGTTTGCCTCAGGAAAGTACCTTAATTCCGCATAATCCTCATTACCTGTCTCTGACCAGGACTGTCCTGCATCAGTCGAGATAAAGGTATGCCCTGATGTCAAATCAGATTGGTATATGCTCCACTTTCCTGTTGATGAACCAGGGCTCGTCAAAATAAAGGAGCAGTTGTTTGCACCATTTGGGAATCTGCTTCCGTTTATGCTTATTTCGAACCACTGCCAGGTTGTTGCTGCATCAGCAGGTGAAAGGTTTCCGATAAGGTAATCTGGGTCAGGGGTATAGTTGCCATCACAGCGCATATAAACATAGAGGTTGTCTTCCGGGCTGTTCACCTTTTTGACTTTCACGGCATAAAGATATTGTGTCTTGTTCTGAGGTATGTTAAGGAAGTCTTGCCTTCTGTATGTATGGTTGTATATAGCATCATTCGGGTCATCCGCCCCTCCAATGTGATAATACAGCATGGTTATGCCGAATTGCCCATAAAGATTGCATGTTGCATTAAGAATAGGCGTTCCGTTCGTGTATGTATAGTTTGCCCATATCCAGAATGATGCATCAATTTCAACCGGGTCTGGTGGAACCCTTCCTATGGTAAGGCTTGTATTGAAATAAGCTGTAAAGACGACTTCGTCAGAGCCAAGATTGCCATAACTGTCATTCACATAAACAACGAGATTGTTTATTCCGCCTTGCACTTGTATGGTCGTGTTCTGGCATCCAGGAAGGGTTGTATTTTGTCCGTTCAGGGAGTACCAGCAGGACTGGATGTTTTCGTCGCTCACTGTATAGTTCAGGGTGAGTGTTGTGGTGTTGTATGTTATATTTTTGGGACTCTGGATAGAAACAGATGGTGGCACAGTGTCTGCAATTATGAAATATCGGGTTTCTGACCAGTTATACTTTTCTCCATCAGAACAGTTTATATACCAGGAATGGCTTCCGTAAGGTATACCTGAAATCAGAAAGTTTGTCAGGGTATTGTTTAAGGTAGAGCTATTCGTTTGGTTCAGACCCCCATCAAGCCAGATCGAGCAGTTCAGGACAGAGCTTTTCTCATCAGTAACGGTGAAGTTGAAATTGATATCCTGAGTGTTGTTGAACTGCGTATTGTTGGCTGGGAGGTTCAGCTGAACATCAGGCGGGGAATTCTGGACCTGGATGAGCTGAACAGGGGTGGCATTCCATGCATTTTCAGAGTCATTTGCATAAATTCTCCATCCAAAGGTTCCGGAAGAACCTGGAGCATTTTTCGTCACATTCGACCAATTTGCTGATCCTGTCATGGGAACAAAGGAGTCGTTCTGCCAGGAACCAGAATAGTTGCTTGAAAAGATGTATCCGCTGAGCTCTTCATCGTCCTGCCAGTATACGTAGTGAAGGACAGGTTCATTCACATTCGGTGTCGTGGTGTTGCTCCCTGCATTGCTATACTGAGGTGGTGTGGTATACGTTATGTTAGCATATATATAATCAATCCACAAGTCAACATTATTGTCTTTCTCTTCAGTTCCCTCAAAAACGATTATCAATTTTCTTGCTGAAGCAACCGGGTCTGGTTTGCTGTTTAGCCAACTTGTTATTTCTCCACATACAGCATTCGGATCTCCGACAGTAGTTGTCCAGCTCGTGCATGTGGCTTGGGTTTTGCTAACGGCTACCGTGTATGTAGGTGTACCTGTAGCATTCTCTCCTGCATAAATCCCGCAACTATCTCCAGGATCATCCCCCAATATCGAATCTCGATAAGCAAGAATACAGACAGTTGCGTTGGTTATCTTTGCTCCTGTAGGTATACTCGTAGTGTTTACAGAAACGTTCAGTCTGTTGAGAACTGCCCCATCACCCACCCTGAATTGTTCATAGCTTGTATCATCAGCCAGGATCGCCGAAAAATCGCATGTCCCTGTTGCACCGTCTTCGGTGCATTCTATTATATATTGTGAAGATAGCTCAACGTAAGCAGGATCTTCAGGGTTCAAAGTTATAGTATATTCCTCACCAGGTGAGAGCTTCCTGACTTTTTCCCATCCACCGATTACCTCGCAAGTGTCATCATCTTTTCCAGAGCATCTTCTTTCTATCTTGCATGTTTGGGTTTCAAAATCCCAGTTCCTGCATTTGTAAAGCCAGTAACCTTTCGCTTCAACCGTTAGATTCAGGCTGAGGTTTCCAGGGTCTATCGCAAAAGTCTGCTTTGCCCAAGATAGGTTAGGTTCGTCTATTTTAATGGCTTGGTCAAGGTCTGAGGAAAGAAACTTCACAAATTCTATCCTTTTTATGGGACCTGAAGCAGGGACAAGCTTTATCTTATATCTACCTTTCTTGGCTTTCAGGGATGCAACCCCGATAGCCTTGTATTTCAGCTCACCAGTTTCGGGCTTTTCCAGCTCTATCCTTGCTTTTATTTTCTTTCCTTCCCTGTTTAAAAGTTGGACAGAAACCCTATATTCTGGCGGTAAGCCAAACCCTATAACTTCTGATTGGTTTCCGACCTTTATTTCAAAATACTCCTTTCCGTCCCATCCAAAGACCCTTAGTTCTGCCTGTTCTTCTGGTTCAAGCCAGTCCTTATCGAGCTGGTAGCTGACATTGCCGATTATGGTTACAGGCTGGGGGGCTTCGGCATTATGATGGAATCTCACGATCAGGTCCTTTTTCTGGAAATCGAGGCTGTCGATGATGACATCGAATGCCGGATCATCGGCTATCTTTTGATAGGATATTCCGGGTTTTATCAGGAATCCAGTCAACTTGAAACCCAGGAACGGGACAAAAAGAAGGAGGAATAGGAGGATGCTTAAAGCGAGATAGGGCTTAAGGGCCATGTGAGTTAACTTTTCTGCTTTTTCCTGCTTTATCGCTTTTTCTCTTTCTTTTGCAAGTTTTCGATTTTGACCCAAGTAGATGGTTTTTATTCTTCCGTCTTTAGTCTTAATAGTGGTATAATAGTAAGGTCCGAAAAGCTTCCCTTTTTTTCTTATAAATTTCTTGTGCATAAGTTATCTTACTAATATTATTTTACCGCAAAAACCTATTTAAAGCCAAAAATTAACCTAAAGTTAACCTACTTACGCTTTCTTTTAGCCTTTCCGGCTTTCGGTTTTAGATAAAAGTATAAACCTATAACTAGCAGTACAGCCAAAAGCGTTGCGATTATGATAAGCCACGGCACTCCTGGATAGGTCTTGCATTCTCCATCCTCACAGTAATCAGTACAAACCTCGATCTGAACCCATGCAGTACCATTGCATTCCTCAACGGTGTTATTTCTGCATCTCCTTTCTCCTGGCTCGCAGATAAATGGCTGGGGGTTGCATTTCAGCAGGGTTGAATTGCAGCCCCATTCGCATTCCTCTTTCAGTAACCAATCAGTTCCGTTGCATTCCAAAAGCCTATTATCCTCGCACTTAAGCTCGCCCGGATTGCAGATAAATGGCTGGGGGTTGCATTTCAGCAGGGTTGAATTGCAGCCCCATGTGCAGTTCTGAATGGTTTCCCATCCTGTTCCAGCCAGATTACATCTCTGCAAGAGATTGCCTGAACATCTAAGCTCCCCTGGATCGCAGATCAGAGCTGGCGGGGCATAATATCTCGGAGCTCCTCCTGCAGGACGCCTTGTAGGCTTTGGAGGTTGCTCTATAACGAAGAATATACCTGTCTCGATAGGTGTTGCGTTTATCCTTGAGCCTGAAATCCACGGAACGATCCTGAGCTTATAAGCATAATCGGATATCCAGGGTGAAGTATCCCAGGAATAGGATGTTGATTGGACAGATGCTAGAAGGGTCGAATTTGAAAGATTATAGTTTATCAGATAGATATCATAGGTTACTGGCTTCAGGCTCGATTGCGGTGTCCAGGAAAGGGTTATCTTACCGTAAACCCTATTACCAATCGAGGTTTTCAGCTTGCTTTGACCGCAGTCCTCAGACGGAACACCTTGACTTTCTTCTGGATAGAAATTTCCTTCACCATTGACGCAACAAACAGGTGTCAACCCGAAAATGCCGCCTGAAAGCAAATGATTGAGCCATACCTGGCTTGTTGTGGAATTAGAATAAATTGAATAATTATTATTTTTATTTTCATCCTTGATTATATTTCTCGTGATTTGATTATCACCAAGTATCTTTATAGAAAAGTTCGTTTGCTCCCAAGTAAGGTTATATCTCAACCATGCAGGATCAGTATATCCAGAGCAAACCGAAACCTGCGAACTCTGGTTCAGGGTGTAGTTCTGCCCGTATCCGTTAGCTATCCAGTATTTTTCCTGCTCGAAATCGCAGGTCCCACCTTGTGCAGCAAAAGCAGTAGCACAGTCGTAAGCTGGGGGTTCCTCGACGTAGACAGTATAGTAATCAGAACCTATATGACCGAGCCAGAGGGAGAAGTTGTTCGTTCCATTTACTATTTTCGAAACATTTTCCCAGTCCTCATCCACCTGAATATAAGTATCAAGAGCTGAGTTATCAAAATAAACATAATCGTAGCATTGACCATTATAGTATACCGGGGAATAGGAGCTGAAATAGTTATCATTCTTGACTATCTTCCCGCAGTCTATAAAGGTGTTGTTTTCAACGAGATATAGATCGCCTTTTAAAATAACCCCTTCTTCACAATTCTTTATCAAGTTGTTAATTATTTTAGTTTGGTCTCCCCTTCGATCTCCATAAATAGCCAGCGATACATTTTCTATTTTGTTGTCTAAAATTGTAAGATTGGTCCGAGAGGAAGGTTTTATCAAAAGTGCTGTTCCATTTCCGAACAAGAAATTACCTTCAAAAATAGTATCTTCTGAGTCGAATTCAGCCCCATTCATGTTACCTGAAATATTAAATGTGTTGTTGAAAATTCTGAGATTCTTTCCTTTTAAAGATAATATTTTGTAAGCAAAAC
>QNDJ01000087.1 GCA_003644825.1 Candidatus Zhuqueibacterota bacterium
GAAGAGAGATAATTGTATATAAAAGAAGGAAGTATTATGTTTACAAAAGAGGAAACATTAAAAGAGATAAAGAAGAGTGGAATTGTTGCTGTTATCAGGATGGCTGATATAGAAAAACTTATTGAAACTGTAAAAGCAATCAGAAAAGGTGGAGTAAGGTGTATTGAAATTGCTATGACGACCCCAGATGCTATTAATATGATAAAGGAAATTACAGATGATGAAAGCAGTGATATTATTACAGGTGCTGGAACAGTCCTCGATTCTGAAACTGCACGGGCTGCCATTCTCGCTGGCGCTGAATACATTGTCAGTCCTGTTCTGAATATTGAATTGATTAAATTATGTAAAAGATATAACAAAACTGTTATTCCCGGTGCTTTTACACCTACTGAGATTCTGATAGCCTGGGAACAGGGTGCGGATATTGTAAAAGTTTTTCCAGCAAGGGCAGTAGGACCCAAATATTTCGGTGATATTAAAGCCCCCTTGCCTCAGGTTGAATTGATGCCAACCGGAGGTATTAGTATTGAAAACGCTGCTGATTATATAAAGGCTGGAGCTTGTGCTGTTGCAATCGGGTCTGCTCTTCTCGATAAAAAAGCAATAGCAGAACAGAATTACTATATTCTTACTGAAAAAGCTGAAAAGCTGGTTGAAAGTATAAAACAGGTAAAAAGATAACCTGTTATTTAATTAAAGTTTCATACCAAAAATACTGGCGAAGCAATCCTGCTACTTAACAAAAAACAACAGGTTACCTCGCCAGTTTTATGAGTTTAATTACAACACTTTATGCTATTATTTGAATATTTCAGAAACTGCTTTTGCCTGTGTGAATAGAAGCAAATAATCTCTACCGCCGGCTTTTGAATCTGTTCCTGACATATTGAAACCACCAAAAGGATGAACTCCAACAAGAGCTCCTGTGCATTTTCTATTGAAATATAAATTACCCACGTGCAGGTCTCTTCTTGCTTTCTCCAGATTAATCCTGTCCCTGGAATAGACAGAACCTGTTAAACCATATTCTGTTCCATTGGCAATTTCAAGAGCGTCATCAAAATCTTTTGCTTTGATAATAGCAAGAACAGGACCAAAAATTTCTTCCTGGGCAATTCTTGCATCAGGGGGAACATCCTTAAAGATGGTTGGCTGGATAAAAAATCCATTACCGGGTGCTTTATTACCCCCTATAACAAGTTTTCCTTCCTTCTTTCCGACCTCAATCATTTCAAGAATTTTTTCATAAGCCCATTTATCTATAACGGGACCCATATAATTATTCTGGTCTTTAACTGGACCAACAGTAATATTTTTAGTTCTTTCAACAATTTTTTCAACCATCATATCATACACATCTTCAAGGATAATGGCTCTTGAGCATGCTGAACATTTCTGTCCCTGATAACCAAAAGCGGATGCCACTATTCCTCCAGCGGCATCATCAAAATCTGCGACCTTATCAACAATTATAAGGTCTTTGCCACCCATTTCAAGAATTACCCTTTTTATCCATATTTGTCCTTCAGATGTTTTAGCAGCAAGCTCATTTATTCTCAACCCGACCTCTTTTGAACCTGTAAAAGCAATGAATCTGGTTTTTGGATGGGATACAATTGAATCACCAATTTTTCCACCGGGACCCGGCAAAAAATTTACTACTCCTGGTGGTAAACACGCCTCATCAAGGATTTCCATAAATTTTGCAGCAATGGTCGGTGCTGTGCTTGCAGGTTTCAAAACAACCGTGTTACCTGATACAAACGCAGCTGAAGTCATCCCAACAAGAATAGCAAGAGGAAAATTCCAGGGCGGTATTACGGCACCTGCACCCAGAGGAATATAATACAGTTCATTATCCTCGGTTTCTCTCCTTGTTAAAGGTTGTGGTAGCCCCAACCTGACCATTTCTCTGCCGTAAAACTCCAGAAAATCTATAGCTTCTGCAACATCAGCATCAGCTTCTATCCAGTTTTTACCCTCTTCCATTACCATCCAGGCGGCAAGCTCAATCCTGCGTCTTCTCATAATCTCTGCAGCTTTCCATAAATACCTTGCTCTTGTAAAAGGGTCAACATTCTTCCAGCTCTTGAATAAATCGCTGGCAGCCTCAACAGCCTTATTAGCTGTTTCAATATCAGCTTTTTCAAATACTCCGACAATTTCATCTTTATTTGATGGGTTGATGGAATTAAATGTCTCACCTGTTTTTACTTTTTCACCATTAATTACAATATCATAATGATTACCAAATTGGGAAGAAACGTAATCAAGGGCTTCTTCCATTTTTTTCCTATTTTCTTCAACACTAAAGTCTATTAGTGGAGTGTTCTTAAATTCAACTTTCATTTATACACCTCCTGTTTTTTATTAATCAGTACTACAACTGTAATTAACATATATCTACAAAAGTTTTCTTTCATAAGCACTCTTTTCGAGTTCTTCACGGAAATTCGGATGAGCAATATTAATCAACGATTTTGCTCTTTCCTTGATACCTTTTCCATGAAGATGTGCAATACCATATTCTGTTACAATATAATGGACATCGGCTCTTGTTGTTACGACCCCTGCACCGACTTTCAATGTTGAAACTATTCGAGATATTGTGCCATTCTTTGCAGTTGATGGTAATGCAATAATCGGTTTTCCCCCTTTAGAGCGTGCAGCACCTCTTATAAAATCCACCTGTCCACCAAAACCACTATAGATATGTGTGCCTATTGAATCAGAACAAACCTGACCGGTAAGGTCCACCTCAAGAGCAGAATTAATCGCTACCATCTTCTCATTTTGACTTATTACAAAAGGGTCATTGGTATAATCAATAGGATGAAGCTCTATAAGGGGATTATTATCAACAAAATCAAACAATTTTCTTGTTCCCAGTAAAAAACTTGCTACGATTTTTCCTCGATGAATAGTTTTTTTTTCATTTGTGATTACACCTGTTTCAACAAGTTCTATTATTCCATCGGAAAACATTTCCGTATGGATTCCGAGGTCTTTTTTATTCTTCAAAAATAGTAATACAGCATCGGGGATTTCTCCGATTCCCATCTGAAGGGTAGAACCGTCATCAATTAAGCTGCTAATATATTCGGCAATTTTCATACTTGTTTCATTGACCTTGCCAAAATTAATCTCATGAATTGGGTCATCAGTTTCAACAATATAATCAATTTTATTCAGGTTAATAAAGCTGTCCCCCAGGGTTCTGGGCATATTAGGATTGATCTGAGCTATAACCTTTTTAGCAGAATCGGTTGCTGCTTTTGTAATATCAACGCCTGTTCCGTAACTGCAGAATCCGTGTTCATCCGGTGGAGAAACATGGATGAGAGAAATATCAATCGGAATCGCTCCGCTGTAAAATAACTGAGGTATCTCGTATAAGAAAATAGGAACATAATCTGCTCTTCCAGAGTTAACTGCTTCTCTTGTATTGGCACCTGTAAATAGAGAAATATGTTTAAAATTTTTCTGCAGTTCAGGTTTTACATAATCTGCAGTTCCAAGAGTTAAAAGATGAACTATTTTAACGTTCTCCAGCTTTCTTCCTCTTTCTATAAGTGCTTTTACAAGAATCTCAGGTTCGCAACACCCCGGATGAATATGAACCGTTTGATTAGACTCAATTATTTTAATTGCTTCTTCTGCAGTTGTTAATTTACTTTTGTATAATTCTAACCATCTCATCAATAAATTTTCCTATAGATTCGACAAATCAAGATATTCCAGACCGAATATTCCACTTAATCTCTGGTTTGTGCATTTCCCTTTATACGTATAAACGCCTCTCAACAAAGAACTATCTATTTTTATACATTCTTCAACCCCTTTTTCAGCTATTGAATAAATATATTTTTTCGATGTATTTGTCAGAGCATAGGTTGAAGTTCTTGGCACCAGGGACGGTATGTTTGGCACACAATAATGAATAACACCTTCCTTAATATAAGTTGGGTGCGAAATTGTTGTGGGTCTGCTTGTTTCAATACAACCACCCTGGTCTATTGAAACATCGATTATTACTGAACCTTTTTTCATAAGTTTTAGCATATCGGCTGTAACTATATTAGGAGTTATATCTCCAGGGACAAGAACAGCTCCAATTAGAACATCAATTAAGGGTAATATATTTAAAAGGTTATACCTGTTAGACATAACAGTTCTAACCATTTTATTGAAGGTATTTTCAACTGTTCTTAGTTTTTTAATGTCAATATCCATTATATAAACATTGGCACCCATTCCCAGAGCCGTTCTTGCTGCACACGTTCCTACTACACCGGCACCTATGATTAATATATTGGCAGGGTGAACTCCAGGAACACTTCCAATCATTATACCTCTACCTTTATTTGGAGCCTCCAGTAAATATCCGGCAATCTGAATAGCCATCTGACCAGAAATTTCACTCATCGTTGTTAAAATCGGTAGTTCTCCGCTATCCTCTTCTATAATTTCATATCCAATAGCAGTTACTTCTTTAGATAGTAAACCTTCTATTATTTCTCTTGACCTTGTTACAAGATGTAAAAAAGACAAAATAATTTGTCCTTTATAAATCATTTGCAGTTCTTTTTTAGTTATTGAGGCAACTTTAATTATCATATCGGATCTTCCAAAAACCTCCTCAGCAGAATACTGGATTATTGCACCTGCCTTTATAAACTCTTCATCAGAAAAATGACTACCGGTACCAGCACCTTTTTCAAAATATACAGTATTACCTTGTTCAACAAGATGATGTACTTTACCTGGAGTTAACCCGACCCTTCTTTCACCCTTATCAAATTCATTAATAATTCCTATATTCATCTATTGAACCTGTATAATTAAATTTCTATAATAACTTAATTTCCAAAATAACCCTCTGGAACAACTGTAATACCACCGGGGCTTACTACGAACCTTTTTTTATCCTCTTCAGGGTCATACCCGATAGTATAACCTTCTGGAATGGATACATTTTCGTCTATTATTGTTTTTCTTATTCTGCAATTTCTTCCAATACTAACACCTGGCATTATTATTGATTCGTGAACTTCAGCGTAACTGTTAACCCGGACATTATAGGAAAGAACAGAACGAATAACCTTACCGCCACTGATAATACATCCATTTGAAACAAGAGAATCATAAGCTGCTCCTCTTCTATCTTCATCATTAAAGACCGTCTTCGATGGTGGATAAGGCTCCTGAAAAGTCCTAATTGGCCAGTTAATATCATACAAATTAAAAACAGGGTTAACATCTACTAAATCCATATTTGCCTGCCAGTAGCTGTCAATTGTTCCAATATCTCTCCAGTAAGGCTTGTCTTTCTTGTTTTCATCTTCAAAAAAATACCCATATATACGATAATTTGAAGAAATCATCTGGGGAATTACATTCTTTCCAAAGTCATGTTCAGTTTCCATTTTAGAATCCTTAATTAAACCCCTGATTAGAGGTTCTGTCTTAAAAATATAAACACCCATCGATACAAGAATCTTTTCCCCGTTATACAAAAACGCATCCTTTACGTCGGGTTTTTCCTGGAATCCAGTAATTCTATTTTCATTATCAATTTTAATAATGCCAAACTGTTTTGAAAGTTCTGGTTCCATTTCAATACAGGAAATCGTTAAATCTGCATTTTTCTCAATATGAAAACTGAGCATTTTCAAATAGTTCATTTTATAGATATGGTCACCCGAAAGAATCAAAACGTTTTCTGGTTTCTCCTTCTCAAGAAGGTAAAGGTTCTGATAAATTGCATCAGCAGTACCTTGATACCATCTTTCAAAACCTTTATGTTGAGGTGGAATAGTATCAATAAATTCTCCCATCTCCCGGCTAAAAACAGACCACCCTTTTTTTATATGTATATCAAGCGATAAAGACCTGTATTGTGTGAGAACAAATATGCTTCTGATTCCCGAATTAATACAATTGGAAAGAGTAATATCTATTATTCTGTATATCCCACCAAAATATACTGAAGGTTTAGGATTTATTTTTGTAAGAGGATATAATCTTTCTCCTTTTCCTCCTGCAAGAATTATTGTTATGAACTTTCCCATATAGTATAAATTTCAGGGTATCTAAAAAATTTCCTGACTCCAAATTTAATATATGACAATTTAATTTTAAAATACAGATTTATTTAATATTATTAAATATCTTACTATTTTTATCTAATAAATTATCAATGAGAATTTTCACTTTTTCAATATTAAAAGGTTTATAAATAACAGCATTAACAAACTTTCTTATTGTTTCTTCAGTTTCTCCTGTCTCATCGAAGTAAACATACATTATTACAACAGGTAAATTGGGTTTAACATTTTTTATATTCTGAAAAGTAGTTAAGGGGCAACCATTAGATATTTTCAGGTCTGAAAGCACAAGGTCAACATTTTCTCTATTAATTAATTCAAGCAGTTCTGTTTCACTTTTCACTGGAACAACATTGTAATATTCTCTCAAATAAAGTTCCATACTTTTTAAAAGTTCCTGGTCTCTATCAGCTACAATAATCTTTTTCATAAACCTATCTTCTCCTATAAAATGCTGGTTTATCAAAACTAAAAATGCAATAAATATGCCATTTGTATGAAAATATTGTCTATAATCAAATAAAAAATATTGTAATTAAATAGGAAATTAATCTTAATAAAAAAATAAACCTGATTACCATTAAAAAATTATGAGAGGATAAAATAAAGAAAAGAAGAAGAGAGGCAGAAAAGAATAATATATTCTTATCTTTTAAAAAAATAGATAAATATATTCCTGATTATAAGAAAAATAAATATC
>QNDJ01000088.1 GCA_003644825.1 Candidatus Zhuqueibacterota bacterium
ACTTCTTCTTTAATTCTCTTATCTTATCTATGGGAATAGAAGTTGATTTTGGAAATGAAAATCCTCTATATGGTTCTTTTATCAATTCAATATGAAATTTATAAATTTCATCAGATTTCATTTTTCCATAGACAGGAGCAATAAAGTTAAGATTCGGATGTTCCATCTTATCAAACTTTATACAATCCGGGCACCTGCCACAATAATTGAACTCTTCCTTATTACATATAAGAACCTTTGCCAACTCTAAAGCAAATGTCAGTTTTCCCGTTCCTTCTTCCCCATAAAAAAGATAAGCATGTGCAAACCTATCTTTTTCATATATTTTTTTAAAAAAATCTACTATTTTCTTCTGCCCTATCAGATTTTCAAACGCCATTTTTAGAATTTTCCTCTTCGACTAATTCTTTAATTTTCTGGATCTGGTCTCTAATTTCAGCTGCTCTTTCAAATTCCAGATTTTTAGCTGCTTTATGCATTTCGTTTTCCAGTTTTTCTATGACTTCTAATTTATCAATATTCGAAAAATAATCAATATCTATTTTCTCTCGAAGGGTTGTTCTTAACTGTTTACTCTCTGAAACTGATGCCGTCAGAAGAACTTCTTCAACAGTTTTATATATCGATTTTGGCTTAATATTGTTTTTTTCATTATATTCTTTTTGAATAATTCTTCTTCTTTCTGTTTCTTTTATAACCTTTTCCATAGAATCTGTAATTGTATCGGCATATAATATCACCTTTCCATTAATATTTCTTGCTGCTCTTCCTGCAATTTGCATTAAAGACCTTTCAGAACGCAAAAAACCTTCTTTATCTGCATCAAGAATTGCTACAAGTGAAACCTCGGGTAAATCAAGTCCTTCTCTCAGTAAATTAATTCCAACAAGTACATCAAATTCGTGAAGCCTTAAATCCCTTAAAATTTCCACCCTGTTTAGAGCTTCTATCTCTGAGTGAAGAAATCTTACCTTTATACCCATATTCTGTAAATATTCTGTTAAATCCTCAGACATTCTCTTGGTTAGGGTCAAAACGAGGGTTCTTTCTCCTGCTTCAACCCTTTTTCTTATCTCTTCAATTAAATCATCGATTTGACCTTTAACAGGTTTAACTACAATTTCAGGGTCCATCAAGCCCGTTGGTCTTATTATCTGTTCTACTATTACCCCATTTGAGCGGTTTAGTTCAAAATCTGCCGGTGTAGCCGATACAAAAATTACCTTATGAATAAGTGACTCGAATTCATCAAAGTAAAGTGGTCTATTATCAAGAGCAGATGGAAGCCTGAAACCATATTCAACCAAAGTCTCCTTTCTGGACCTATCCCCGGCAAACATCCCTCTTATCTGTGGGATTGTAACATGAGACTCGTCAATAAACATTAAATATTCGTCCGGGAAATAGTCAATCAGAGTATAGGGTCTCTGTCCTGGCTTTCTTCCCGAAAGATACCTTGAATAATTTTCAATACCCTGACAGTATCCCAGCTCCTGCATCATTTCAAGGTCAAAGTTTGTTCTCTGTTCAAGCCTTTGAGCCTCGAGTAATTTATTCTGATTTCTTAACTCGTCCAGCCTTTCTCTTAATTCTTTTCTAATCTCCACAATAGCTCTTTCCAGCTTTTCATAGGTTGTTACAAAATGTTTTGCAGGATAAATAAAAACTTCATTTAATTCTTCAAGAACCTCACCATTAACAGCATCTATTTTTGTAATTCTCTCAATCTCATCACCAAAAAGTTCAACCCTCACAGGATAATCTTCATAAGCCGGGAAAACCTCTATAACATCACCCTTTGCTCTAAATACACCCCTGAAAAAATCCATATCATTCCGAACATAATAAATGTCAATTAACTTATGAAGTAGTTTATTCCTCTCGATTTCATCACCCTTTTTAAGGACAAGATGCAATGCCTGATAGTCTTCAGGTGAACCTAAACCATAGATACACGATACTGAAGCTACCACAATTACATCGTTCCTTTCAAGAAGGGAACTCGTTGCTTTAAGCCTTAATCTATCAATCTCCTCATTTACAGAAGTGTCCTTTTCTATATATGTGTCTGTAACAGGAATGTATGCTTCAGGCTGATAGTAATCATAATAACTGATAAAGTATTCAACAGCATTTTCAGGAAAAAAACTCTTGAATTCCCCATAAAGTTGAGCAGCAAGAGTTTTATTGTGAGAAATAACAAGAGTTGGCAGACCAACATTTTGAATAACATTTGCCATTGTAAATGTTTTTCCTGAACCTGTTACTCCAAGCAGGGTCTGATATTTTTCTCCTTTCAATATCCCTTCTGTAAGTTCTTTTATTGCCTTTGGCTGGTCACCTCTTGGAATATAATTTGATTTAAGTTTAAATACTGCCATTCAATCCTTTATTCAGTCTTTTATAACAAAAATAGGGTTTGAATAAATCCAGGGTCTTTCTTTTTTTCTTATAAAAGGAAAAACCCTTCTCAACTGATATATTTCTACTCTGTAGTTTCCCGGTTCATCTGTTTTATAGGTCAACTTTCCTTTTTCAGCCATTTTTACAATTTTTCCATTTTTCAACAACTTTATTCTCACATCGGAAGTGTCGGGTGATAAAACAACAAAATTTATAAAACTATCAATTTTTACATTATCCCCCATATAAAAAAATCTGTTTTCTTTTACAGCATAAAAAGAAAACCCCCTTGTATTACAATATCCATCAATTCCAACATAGCATCTACCATTTTTTAATGAATTCAAAACCAAATTTCTGTCGGTTGCCAGGTCTCCTGTAAAATCTTCATTTATAAGTAAATGGGTTCTTATCATTTTAAAAGAACTATAATAAGATGGAAATTTAATCTTTCTATTATCACTAATTTTAATATTTGCGTGAGCATCTGTGCTACCAATAATAAAAACTTTTCTTGATTCAAGAAGTTTATCCCAGATATTTAACGCCCTTTCAGGTGTATCCATTAAAATATTCAAATATGAACTAAAAAAAATGGCTCCCCCTAAAGCTTCAACTAACTCCAGAACGTTATCATTTCTCCATTCTGAATCTCCATTTACTAATTCTAATCCATTATACCTTCCGAAGTTCCAATTGGTTACAGGATTTTTAGGATGAAAAGGATGGGCAAGATAAATCAATGCCTGAGAAGAGTAATTAATTAAATATTTAAAAAGAGTATCAACTCGAAGATTTGTTATAATTGTATCTTCCGGTAAAATTAAAAGATGCCCAACCGGTGAAGACAACTCCATACCAATAAGAATTAAAGTTCCATCATAATACCTCTCTTTCCCATCATAATAAGCTTTCCAGGTATTGTGGTCAGAAATTATTAGAAAATCTGCTTTTACTTTTTTTGCAACCTCCGATAACTCTTTAAAAGTCCCGCTGCCATCTGAATAAACCGTATGAATGTGAATTACACCGGATTTATCTACAAAATTCTTAGAATTTATGGAAATATCAGGTGGAATATATCTCTCCTGATAATTATCTAAAACAATTATGAGGACAAAAATTAAAGGAATAAAAATCCATAAAAGCTTTTTATTTATATAAATTCGCAATTTTCCTGATTAAATTTCTTGTAGACTTCCCTTTAACCATAGGAATAGTCAAAACTTTGCCGCCAGAATTAAAAACTGTTTCTCTACCAACTATTTCATTTATTTTATATTCGGCACCCTTAACAAGAATATCTGGAACCAGAGATTCAATTAACTTTTGCGGTGTATCTTCTTCAAATATACACACAACATCAACACCAACAATATGAGACAGTATATAAGCTCTGTCCTCCTGGGGCATTATTGGTCTATTTTTACCTTTAAGTCTTTTTACAGACTCATCACTATTTAAACCAACTATAAGAATATCGCCCAATTCTTTCGCTTTTTGAAGATACTCGATATGGCCTCTATGGACAATATCAAAACAACCGTTGGTAAACACAACCTTCTTCTTTTTCTTTTTCATCTGTTTTACATAGGAAATTGCTTCATCAATGGAAAGAATTTTACCCAAATCTTTCTCTCCTCAATCGAAATTCACAGAAAAAGCGTTTATCAATTTTTCTTTTTCTACTGGAACTATTCCCACCTCACCACATACCACTCCTGCAGCATAATTAGCAATTGTAGCGGCTTCAATAACATCTCCACCTGCAAGTATAATCGAAGTTAAAGTGCTGATTACTGTATCTCCGGCTCCTGATACATCGTGAACTTCTCTGGCTCTCGTTGAAACATTAATAAATTCTCCATTCTCAGTAAAAAGAGACATACCCTTTTCACCTCTGGTTATCAAAACATTTTTACAATTAAGTCTCTGCCTTATTAAGTTCCCTGCTATTTTTAACCTTTCAGGAGAATCAATTTTGAACCCCAATACTGATTCAGCCTCTCTTTTATTTGGTTTTATAACATAAACATCTTTAAACTCAAAAAAGTTATTAAACTTCGGGTCAACAACTATAATTCTCTGCCATTTCTTTGTCTCATAAATAATCTCTGTAATTAAATTTTTACTTAATACTCCCTTATTATAATCCTGTAAAATTATTCCATCTACTTCACCAATTTTCTTTTTAAAAATCTCCACAACTTTTTCACAGGTATTCTCATCTATATCATCTTTTAACTCTCTATCTGTTCTTACAATATGCTGTCCGTGAGCTATAACCCTTGTTTTTATAGTAGTTGGTCGGGTTTCATCTACTATAATTCCTTCCTGGTCAAGGTTTTTCTCTTTCATTATATCAAGGAGTATTTTCCCTGAATTGTCATTCCCGATAACACCTATTAAAACAGGAATTCCACCCAGACTTAATATATTGTTGCCTACATTTGCTGCTCCACCTAATCTGTAAGACTCATTTTCAATATCTACAACTGGAACAGGTGCCTCAGGAGATATCCTTGCAACTGAACCCCAAAGATAGTGGTCAAGCATTAAATCTCCTATAACCGCTATTTTAATTCCTTCTATAGAGTTAATTAAACTGTTAAATCTATCCTTGTTTATTTTTTTCATAATCATCCCTTTATAACACCGAGTGGAACTAATTTTGCGACTTTTTCTGATAAGCCAGCTTTGTGGACAACTTCAACTACATGGTCTATATCCTTATAAGCTTCAGAGGCTTCTTCTTTGAGGGTATTTCTGCCTATACTTCTCACAAAAATACCTCTATCTTCAAGTTCTCTACCTATTGCTCTTCCTTTCATTTCTTTAACTGCCTGTCTTCTGCTTAAAACTCTACCAGCACCATGACAGGTTGAACCAAAAGAATGTTCCACTGCTTTTTTTCCACCAACCATTACATAAGATGCCCTTCCCATATCACCTGGAATTATCACCGGCAAACCTATTTTTTTATAAATATCTGGAACAAGATAATGATTTTCAGGATAAGAACGCGTCGCTCCTTTTCTATGGATACAGATTGTTTTCATTTTACCATCAATATTATGTTTTTCAATTTTAGCAATATTATGGGTATTATCATATAGAAGATTCATACCAAGATTTTCGGCACTTCTATTAAAAAATTTTTCAAAAACCTCCCTTACCCAGTGCATAATAATCTGACGGTTTGCCCAGGCATAGTTTGCTGCTCCCCTCATAGCAGAGAGATACCTCTGTCCTTCTGGCGATTTTATAGGTGCACAGGCTAGCTGTCTATCAGGTAATTCTATCTTATATTTTCCCATTACACTACCCATCAGAGAAAGATAATCATCACAAACCTGATAACCAAGTCCTCTCGAACCTGAATGAATCATTATACAGACCTGTTCCCTGAATAGACCCAAATGACTTGCTTTTTTCTCATCATAAATTTCAACAACTTTCTGGATTTCGAGAAAATGATTACCAGAACCAAGGGTACCCAGCTGGTCTCTCCCTCGTTCCAATGCTCTTTTACTTAAATTATCAGGATTAGCCCCGTCCATTTTACCGAAATCTTCTGTAGCATTAATGTCATCCTGCCAACCAAAACCCTCCTTAACAGCCCAGCTACTTCCTTCAATTAAAACTTTCCTTTCATCACTTTTAGATATTTTCAATTTTCCACCCCTTCCAACACCACAAGGTATGCTCGAAAACAAATTATTAACCAGACTCTTTAAATGATTAATAACTTCTGATGCAATAAGATTTGTCTTTACCATTCTGACTCCACAATTAATATCATAGCCAACACCACCAGGAGATATAACTCCCTCTTCAACATCCACACCAACTACCCCACCAATAGGTAAACCATATCCCCAGTGCACATCAGGCATAGCCATTGAATACTTCAGTATACCCGGAAGATGTGCCGCATTCTTAATCTGCATTCCTGTTTCCTCCACCTGAACCTGTTTTAACAGTATTTCATCAGCAAAAATTAAACCAGGAACTCGCATATTCCCTTCTCTGGGTATTAACCATCGATACTCATCTATTTTTTCTAATTTTATTTTTCCCATTTTTTCACCCTTATTTCCTGTAAAAATAAATTACAGGTAAATCTTTTAAATTGATGTCATCTACTTTCGACAAATTCTCTCTTTTTATATATTTAACTTCAAAAACTCTATTAACTATTATGCCCTTTTTTTTATCTTCAGGAGAAGAAACCAGCACAAGCTTAAATTCATTCTGAAAGTGTTCTTTTTTGAAAACTCTTCTTAAATCAAAAACCTCTATTTCTTCATCATTTAATTTCAAGAAAAACTTCAAATCCTTTAAACCGGATAAAGAATTAATACCTTCAATTGTAATCACATCTTTCAAGCTTATAG
>QNDJ01000089.1 GCA_003644825.1 Candidatus Zhuqueibacterota bacterium
ACTCAAAACAGAACCCAATATATTTTCTTGATAATTATTTGTTTACAGGCACGGGTAATACAATATTGGTTTATGACTTAACAGATGAAAATAATCCTGAAGTTAAAGCGAAGATAAATATCGGTAATAGTATAAATTTTTTATCAGTAAAAGATTCATTGATTTTTGCTTTATCGGACAGCAGTCTATTTTTAATAAATTATTCAAGTCTTGAAAACCCGTTTATTGTTTCGTCTGTTAATTTTGATACTGATTTATACAGTATTTTAATTAAGGATTCAAAGATATATGTGTGTGCTGGTGAGAAAGGACTTATAATTCTTGACATTACTACTCCTGAGAATCCCTCTATAATTGGTAACATAAATACACCTGGAGAATGTAAGGGTATTGATATTTCAGGGGATTATGCTTTTGTTGCTGATGGAGAAAAAGGTATCAGGGTAATAAATATATCCGATCCAGCTAATCTGAAAGAAGAAGGTTATTTTGAAAACCTTACCAACACAGTAAAGGTTATTATAGACGGGGCTTATTTATATGTTCTGGATACTTCCCTCGGGTTAAAAATACTGAATGTTTCGATACCTGCATTACCTTTTGAGGCGAGCCTGTATAAACCTGATGTATCTATTATAGATTTTTCAATTTATGGAGCTATAGCTTATATTCTTGATGGAGAGTCTCTCCTTCATTTTATAAAAATTTTTGATCCTTACTACCCGGTTGAGGTAAATCAGTTCCTAATTACGGGTGAAGCTCAAAGTATGTTTGTTACTTCCACAACTGCATTTGTTATTCTAAAAAACAGAGAATTAAAAATTATAGATATAACCGATTTATATAACCCTTTCATCAAAAATACCATAATAGTTTCAGCAAAAAAAAAGAAGAATCTATTTTCACGTAATTTATTTATTACGAATTTTCCCAATCCATTTAATAATGAAACATTAATACAATATGGAGTCCCGGAATTATCAAAAGTAACTTTAGTGATTTATAATGTTCTTGGAATTGAAATCGTAAAACTTGTTGATGAGTTTCAGGTACCGGGTATATACAGTGTAAAATGGCAGACAGAAGACAAAAAGGGCAATCCAGTACCTTCTGGAGTTTATATAATAGAACTTAAAGTAAAAAATAAAATTATTACAAAAAAAATTTTGATTCTGAAATAAATAATAAAATTAATTCCCTCCAGAATTAAACTTTTAGAAATTTTTACCGATTATAAAAAAAAAGTATATATATAAGTTATTAAGGTTCGAGCCTGACCTTTTTTATAGAACTACTGATATTGGATTGATTATTTATAAAGCGGCTCGAGATTTATCAGAAAGGAAAGTAATATGGCAGAAATCGGTTCAATATCAACAACTCCAAGTATAAATACCCTCGTAAAAACTTTTCTTGATGTTGAAAGAAAACCAATAAAAAATTTAGAAACAAAAAAAACAGAACTAAATAAAAGAACATCTGTTTTTACCGATTTAAAATCCAAACTAAAAACATTGAAAGATAGGCTGGATACTTTTACTGCTGTTGGAGAAGAGGCTAAATTAAGTGCTAAAATTGTAACCGTAAGTAATGAAAATATTTTTACTGCAGAAGCTACGCCGGATGCTTCCATTGGTGTAAATACGATATTTGTATCCAGAGTCGCAAAGAATGATATTGTTGTATCCAGCAGGATTTCCAAAAATGGGTTTTCTCTTGTTAATTCTGCATACGGAAGAACAAGAAAAATCTCTATAACTGTTGGTTCAGGTAATGCTAACACCATCACCATTTCTTTTGGAACGGACATTTCCAGTAACCAGGATGTATTAGATAAAATCGCTGAGGAAATAAATGATGCTGACATAGGGGTAAGTGCAAAAGTTATAGCTGATACGAGGTCAACCATAAGATTAGCAATTGTTAGTGATGAGGTTGGTTCTGAAAACACAATACAGCTTGCTGATGTTAACAATAACAATGGGCTTTTTAAAAAATTGGGGCTCATAGAAAAAAACAATGAAAGAAGGAAAGCAACAAGAACTCAGGGCGGGTATATTTATGAAAACACTGAAAATCTTGATGCTTTATTTTCTTTAAACGGAATCGAGATAACAAAAAGTACAAATGAAATAGATGATGTGTTAACAGGTGTAACGATAAAGCTCCTGAAAGCTCAAAAAAGTGGAGATGAACCTGAAACTTTAACCATCTCTCAAGATACTTCCACCATTAAAGAGCAACTTGAAAATTTCATTAAAGAATATAACGATGCTATTAAATATCTAAACGAGAAAACAAGCATTAATGCTATAACAAAAGAAAGAGGTACTCTTTCCGGGAATTTCACGTATCAGAACCTGAAAATCAGAATGAGAAGTATAATCGCTCAAAAAGTTTCCGGGATAGAAGAAGGAAAACCACAGACTATAAGAGATCTGGGGATAAAAATTAATAATGATGGAACCCTTGAACTGGAAGATGAAGACCAACTGGAAGAAGCACTTGCTCAGGGTCCTACAACTGTATCTGACATTTTTACATCAGATGATGGAATTGCAACAAATTTAAAGGATCTTTTAAGCAACTATACCAGTACAGGCGGAATTATCGATATAAGTAAAAAAGGCGTTTCAAATGAGGAAAAAAGTGTTTCCCGGACAATCTCCAGCTACGAAAGTAGATTAAAATTCAGAGAATCTGCCCTGAGAAAACAATTTGCTGAACTTCAAAAAACCCTCTCAATACTTAATAGCCAGCAAGCTTTACTTGCAAGAAGCGGGTTTATCACCTATGGTTACGGATACGGTTACGGCATTTACGGAACTTCTAGTTATGGAGGATACTATTAGTATTTAGTCTTCGGTATTAGTTTATGTAACCTGGAAAATCAAGTCTCAAAAGTAATAAGCTGACTATTAAGTATTTATATTTTCAATGCATTAAATTTTCTAACCTATTCTTTTGCCATTTCAGAAAACTTCAGCATCTGTTCTTCGAATGAGGCAGGATATTTAATTTTAACATCTGTGATATTTCCTTTTTCATCCTTAACTGGTTCCAGATAAGGAAAAACATAACCATTAAAACTGGGATAGTTAATTGCCTTAACTCTTTTGATAACGTTATCTCTCCATTCTGTATTTATTTTAATTCCATAGGTATTTACCAGCTTTTTTCCTGCTTCATAATCGCCTTCTGCCTTAATTCGCATAATTTCTGCCAGCAGTTCTCCGACTCCTTTTCTCATCAACTGATAATCTTTAATTTTAAGATATACTTTTCCGTTTTTATTAACTTCTTCGATTGCCCCTGTTTTATTCATCAGATACGTTACAATGAGATGAGTAGCTCTCATATGGTCATCCTGAATTTTATCACCATCTGGAATTCTTCTGAGTATCAACAGGTCACTCATTGCATATCTTCCGTATGCTGCTTCTGCTGCTTTTTTATCGGGGAGAACACCAATTTCTATCAGTTTATCATCGAACATATTAAAAAGGGCAACAAGGTCAGCTCTGGCTTCTTCAAGGGCTGAATAATTTTCCCTCAAGTAAGTTGAAGGGTCTTCTTTTAGTTTTTTATTCATCTTTCCGGAACCGTGTCCAATAATTTCATGCATTGCAACAAGAGCTTTACCTGTTACTTCTGCATATTTCTTGAACATTTCTACATCTTCTGGAAGGGCAAACTCATCTGTAACTTTTGCAGCTGACGCCATTCTTGCAGCGTCCATTATATTAGAAAGAAGAACACTTTTACTGCCATAAGTTTCTCTTATATCCTGTTCATTGGGTAAATTAATTCCTATAGGAGAAGATGGACCAAGCCCCCCTGTTCCTACAAGAAGATTGATTGAATTGGCTACAGGTATATCAAATTTTTTCTTTTTATACTCATCTTTCCAGGGTGCTTTTTGCTCGAAGTACAACGCATTATTCGCAAGGTCTTTCATAAGTTTTGTTGTTTTTTTATCCACAAAACTGACCATCGCTTCATACTCTCCTTTTTTACCCCGGGCATCTTTATAAACCTCGATAAAACCATTAATAAAATCAATATTGTAATTATCTTTGACCCAGGAAATATTGAAATCCCTGAAATCCTTTGGATCACCAGTTTTAAAATATTTTATCAACTTTCTAATAGTTTCTTTCTGGTTTCCTTCAGCATAAGGAATAGCTTTTTCCAGCCATTTTATTACATTGGAAAGCTCTTTTGCATACAACCCCGGTTTAATTCCATCTGTGCCAGCACGATAAACCTGTTCAATAATGCGTCTCCTTCTATCCTTAGTAACTTTTGAATTTAATGGGTGTTTTTCTCTTCCTCTCCTTGCCCATCTTTCAACCTCTTTAAGAGTAACCCCTTCATAAAAGTTATTTGCGCTTCCTGTTAAAATGTCTTTTCCGGGTCCGGGATTTTTATTTGTCATAAGAGGTTCAAATTCTGCATCAAAAATACATTTTTTGAGGCGACCAATTTTTTTCTCCACTGTTTCTCCTTCTTTAAGTCCTATATCGCCTCCATTTTTAACCGCTATGTTGCAGGCTTTGATTAGTTCTTCAGGAGAAAAATTAGGTATAATTTTTCTTTTTGTTCGATCTGAGTATTGAGAACCATTTACCCAGAAAAGCTTTGTATAATCTTTAATCTTTTTGAGGAGACCCGGCTCAATGCCTTCAGGGTTTCTCAGGATTCCCTCCAGAATAGCCTTTATTTCAAGAGTATGTTTATGATGCTGGTCATAAGCAATATCTCTGCCTGCAACTGCTGCCCGATAAAGATAATAGCACAGTATCTTTTCATTCAAAGTGAGTTCATCAAATCCATCTGCATAAACCTGAACAATTGCTGTATTCCCTACCTGTTCAAGCAAATAAGCCCTTTCCGGTTCTTTTTTCTTGCCACAATAAAAAATGAAAGTGAGTAAAAGTAGAGTAGCAATTAGTTTTTTTAAAATTTCCATAAAAAGCCTCCTTTTTTATTAAATTATAAATTTTTTTTCAGAACAGATTTTTTGTAGAAAAACAAATATTATTGGATATTTTTCTCTTTAAATATATTGTTTAGTTCTTCGTATAAACGATGGAAATTTACAGGCTTTGCCAGAAATTTTCTTACGCCGAGGGACATTAACTCCTTTATTCTGGATTCGTTTAAACTTCCTGATAGCATAATGACGGGTGCTTTTTTCACAAAAAGCCTCATTACTCTTAATGTCTGATAGCCATTCATTTTTGGCATCTCATAATCGGATATTATAACATCTATACTATCTTTTTCATCTTTTGCAATCTGGATTGCTTCTTTACCATTACTTGCCAGTAAACAATCAAATTCATTTTTTAGCTTCATATAAAGAAGCATCCTTATCGGCTTGGTATCGTCAATAATTAATATTTTTTTCTTATCTTTTTCTTTATCTTCCATATTATATAATCTATGAAAATTTTTTATTTAAAACAAATATGAAATTAATTTATCCTGTGTAAAATAAAAATGCAGTTTAAGTAATGTCTTTTATTATAGGGAAGGAGATAAAAAATGTTGTTCCTTTTCCAGGATTGGATTCAACAGATATTTTTCCTTTGTGAGCTTCAACTATTTTTTTAACTATTGAAAGCCCGAGGCCAGTCCCGTTATTTTTACCATTACTGAAAAACGGCTCAAAAATTTTGTTTTTGATTTCTGGGTGTATCCCTTTACCGGTATCAGTTATGGATATAACAGCATTGTTATTATCAGGGTAAGTCTTTATGGTTATTCTGCCACCATCCGGCATAGATTCAATGGCATTTTTTATTACATTGTATAAAACCCTAACAACCTTTTGTTTGTCTAAATACAGACTGTTATTAAAATCTCTGACCAATTTAAGTTTTATATTATTATGTTCAAGATAATTTTTAAGTTCAAGAACCGCCTCATCTATAATTTCTTCTAAGTTGTGTTTCTTTTTGTTCAGTTCTTTTTCTTTTCCTTTAGCGAAATCAAGGATTTCCTGTATCATTCCATGCATTTGCTCTGCACTTCGGATTATTTGTTTTGTATATTCCTGTAGCAGTTTATTTTCTGTTTTAAAGCCAATAAGCTGGGCAAACCCTATTATGGAAGTAATGGGTGTCTTTACATCGTGTATAATCGAACTTGCCATTCTGCCAATAGTTGAAAGTTTTTCAGCTTTTATTAGTTCTTCCTGAGTATTTTTGAGTTCTTTATATGCTTTTTCAAGTTTTTTGTATGAGATAGCGTTGTCAATAGCAATTGAAGCCTGGGTACTGATTGTCTCAAGCAAAAATATATCTTCTTGAGAGAATTCATCTTCAAATTTCTTGTTACCTAAATTGAGAATCCCGATCAACCTATTCTGCACAATTAGGGGTAAAGACAGGCTTATTTTTCTTTTTTCGAGTTCTTCGCTTATTTTGAGATAATAATTTATCATAAATTCTTCTGTGTTAATTTTTTCCTGTTCAATGAGAGATACAAAAAATGGATCATTTTTATCTGGTTCATAAAATATAATCTCGTTATTTTCTTTCTGTTCAGAAGTTTCATATACTTTTACCTTTTCTGATTCTTCAGTTTTCAGATATATTGAAACTTTTGATATTGCCATAATTTTTGAAAGCCTGTTCACGAGTTTTGTTATTATTTCGTCCAGATCTATGGTTAAACTCAATGATCTCACGAACTCCAGAATAGATTTTTTATAGTTATATCGGGAATGAAATAAGTGTTTATTTATGAAAGAGTTAATTCTATCGTTTACAAT